>NZ_DALYOQ010000011.1:0-88212 GCF_031974595.1 Pantoea sp. CTOTU46764
CCATATCTTCAGTACGGATCTGCACCTCAACCGGCACGCCGTGCGGGCCAATCATTGAGGTATGCAGCGATTGATAGCCGTTGGCCTTGGGAATGGCGATGTAATCTTTGACGCGTCCGGGACGCGGTTTGTACAAGCTGTGCATCTGTCCGAGCACGCGATAGCAGGTATCCAGATCTTTCACGATGACGCGGAAGGCGTAGATATCCATGATCGAGTGAAAACGCTGCTCTTTCAGGTGCATTTTGCGGTAGATCGAGTAGAGATGTTTTTCGCGTCCACTTACGCGGCAGGGAATGCCTGCTTCCTGTAAGCGACCGTCGATTTCAGCAAGGATCTTCTGAATCATCTCTTTACGGTTACCGCGCGCCGCTTTCACCACCTCTTTAATCACGCGGAAACGGTTCGGGTAGAGCGCTTCAAAGCCGAGCTCTTCCAGTTCTGTTTTCAGGTGATGAATACCAAGGCGGTGCGCCAGAGGACTGTAAATCTCCAGCGTTTCCAGCGCGATACGGCGTTTTTTATCCGGACGTAACGCGCCGAGCGTGCGCATGTTGTGCGTGCGGTCAGCCAGTTTGATCAAGATGACGCGGATATCCTGCACCATCGCCATGATCATTTTGCGGAAGTTTTCAGCCTGTGCTTCTTTCTTGTCGCGGAACTTCAGCTTATCGAGCTTGGATACACCTTCCACCAGTTCGGCAACGCTTTTACCAAACAGCTGTTCCATGTCCTGGTAAGTGGCGGGCGTATCTTCAATCACGTCATGCAGCAGCGCCGCCATTAGCGTTTCATGGTCGAGTTTCATCTCGGCCAGAATGCAGGCAACAGCAACAGGATGGGTGATATAAGGCTCGCCGCTGGAGCGTGTTTGACCCTCGTGAGCATCACGCGCGACTAGATAAGCTTGCTTGAGGCGCTTGATTTGCTCCTCAGGCAAGTATTTTTCAATCAGTTGATTGAGGCTTTCAAACAGATACAAGGGCGACCTGCGAAGTGCTGTTAACGACGACCTTCAGCGATAGCGGTAACGGCTTGTAACTCAGCGGCTTCCTGCTCATGCTGTTCCTGACGATCACGGACATCCAGAATCTGGGTAGTGATCAGACCTTCTTCGATTTCGCGCAGGGCGATAACGGTTGGCTTATCGTTCTCTTCCGGAACCAGCGCATCTTTACCGCCTACCTGCATCTGACGTGCACGACGTGCAGCGACCAACACCAGGTCAAAACGGTTACCAACTTTCTCTACTGCGTCCTGAACGGTTACGCGTGCCATAGGTGTGCTACTCCACAGATGATGAAGAAATGACTGGGCATAATACTGAAAGTGAATTCAGACTGCCAATAGTTTGCTGATTAAAGCATCATGTCGCGATTTTTGGCGACCCATACGCAGACGTTCTGCGCGAATAATGGTTTTCAGATCTGACAGCGCCAGATCGAAATCATCATTAACAATTAAATAGTCATACTCGGCGTAGTGGCTCATTTCTGCCACGGCCTGTTGCATACGACGGGCAATCACCTCTTCGCTGTCCTGACCGCGGCCACGCAGGCGACGATCCAGCTCTTCGGTAGAAGGCGGCAGCACAAAGATGCTGCGTGCGGCAGGCATTTTCTGGCGAATTTGCTGCGCACCTTGCCAGTCGATATCCAGGAAGACGTCCACGCCGGTCGCCAGCACCTGCTCAATCGCCGCGCGTGACGTACCGTAATAATTGCCAAACACTTCCGCATGTTCGAGGAAGTCGTCTGTGGCAATCATGGTCTCGAATTCGGACTTAGAGACGAAATAGTAGTGCTCACCATGAGCTTCACCGGGACGCACGCCACGGGTGGTATGAGAAATAGACACCTGCGTATCGTACAGCGGTTGTGTCTTTAACAGCGCCTGAATCAGGCTGGATTTACCCGCGCCGCTGGGGGCGGAAACTATATAAAGCGTGCCTTGAGCCATGGTTATCTTGAATTGAGTAAAGAGCGGAGTCGATTTCCTGCACAGTATACACGGCTTGGGGTGGTCACGCAGCGTTTGCCGCTTGGCTGAGGCAATTCTTTTTTCTGTGAAGCCGCGCCAGAGGCTGATGTAGCAGGCTGCAACAGCGAATTAATCTCTGGAATCTGCCTCCAGCGCGCAATTTTCATGGCTGGTAAATGGCTGCGCTGCGCTCTCCAATAGCGAAAAAGGAGAGCGAAGATGAAAGGATGTCTGAGTTTATTATGTTGCTTATTTAGCATCGGTTGTTGGGCCGAAGCGCTCTGCCCGAACTGGTCGCCGGTGCGTGCGGGGCAGGAAATCGCACAACTGCAAACCCAGCTACGACAATGGGATGACGCGTACTACCGGCAGGGCACCAATCTGGTGACCGATGCCGATTACGACAGCTTGCAACAGCGATTACAGCAGTGGCAGCGCTGTTTCACGCCGGCGCAAGCCACCTACGATGCACAACTCTCCACCGATGGCAGCACGCATCATCCGGTGGCGCATACCGGCGTGCGCAAACTGCGCGACAAGCTGGCGGTGGCGTACTGGATGCAGGATAAATCTGCGCTATGGCTGCAGCCGAAAGTCGATGGCGTCGCCGTCACCCTGGTGTATCGGCAAGGCAAGTTGGCGTCATTGATCAGCCGCGGTGATGGTTTGCGCGGTGAAGAGTGGCTGGCCAAATCCACACATATTCCCTCCATTCCGCAGCGGCTGGATACTTTGCGTGAGGAAGTGGTGCTGCAGGGTGAGCTGTTTCTGCAAATGAGCGATCATCAACAGGCGCGGGACGGCGGCAAGAATGCGCGTGCTCAGGTGGCGGGGGCGATGATGCGTCACGACAACAGCCCGCTTCTTGAACGACTTGGCATATTTATCTGGGCGTGGCCGGATGGGCCAAATTCGATGCCCGATCGTCTGGCGCAACTCACACAATGGGGATTTGGACTGGCGCAGAGCTGGAGCCGTCAGGTAAGTAATGAAGAGGACGTCGCGGTGTGGCGCGATCGCTGGTTCCGCGAATCGCTGCCGTTTGTCACCGACGGCGTGGTAATCCATCAATCACCTGTCAGCGCAGGGCGCGACTGGCAGCCCGGTCAGGGCAGTTGGTCTGCGGCGTGGAAGTATCAACCGGCGGAAGTCAGCAGCGAAGTGCTGTCAGTGGATTTCAATGTGGGCCGCACGGGCAAGATCGCCGTGGTGCTGAATCTGATACCGGTGCAACTGGAGGACAAAACCGTACGCCGGGTAAACATTGGTTCACTACGACGCTGGCGTGAATTAGATGTAATAGCAGGTGATGAGGTGACACTCACGCTCGCAGGTTTAGGCATTCCGCGACTGGAGCGGGTGATTTGGCGCGTGGCGCAGCGCGATTATCCAGCGTCTCCACAGAATGGCGAATTCAACGGCTTAACCTGTCTGCACTTTAGTGCAGACTGCCGGGCGCAGTTTTTGTCTCGCCTCAGATGGCTCAGCCAGAAATCAGTACTCGATATTGTGGGCGTACAGCGCAGCAGCTGGCAGCGCCTGCTGGATAGCGGCGCTATCACCCATCTCTTTTCGTGGCTGACGCTGACGCCCGAGCAGATTGCGCAAGCCAATGGCATCACGCCAGCTCGCGCGCAACTTATCTGGCACCGCTTTAACCTGACGCGCCAGCAGCCGCTGCGGCGCTGGGTGAGTGCGCTTGGCTTGCCGTTGCCGCGCGCAGCGTTACAGGCGTTACCGGATGTGCAGTGGTCGCAGTTGCTAACGCGAACGGCGGAGAGCTGGCAGCAGTTGCCCGGCATCGGAAGCGTGCTGGCGCAGCGGATTGTGATGATGCTGCAGGATGCGCACCTGCAGCAGTTGATTCACTTTCTACAGCAGCAGGAGATTCCTGCCACTGACTCAGTGCTCAGGATGGGGATAATTAAAGATCGGCAAGCCGAGGCGGAAACGCAGCGCCAGCAAGCGGGCGAAAAAGCCGAACAGTAGCGTGATGATCACCACCGCTTCATGCGCCAGCGGCGTTTTCAGCAACAGGATGTACATCCAGCCCGAGGCGAATGCGATCCCGGCATACAGCTCTTTCTGGAACACCAGCGGAATGCGGTTGCAGAACATATCGCGCAGCACACCGCCAAACACGCCAGTGATCACGGCAGCAATGGCGGCGATGATGGAGGCGTGTCCGCTGTCCAGCGCAACCTGGGCGCCAATAATGGAGAACACCACCAAACCCAGCGCATCCAGCACGAGAAACACTTTGCGCAGGTGCGTCATTAGCGGCGCAACAAAGGTGGTCACCACCGCAGCCGCAGCAACGATCATGATGTATTCCGGGTTCTTAACCCAGCTGAGCGGATAGTGGCCCAGCAGAATGTCACGCACCGAACCGCCACCAATGGCGGTGACCGAAGCGATGATGATTACGCCAAACAGGTCCATTTTACGACGTCCTGCCGCCAGCGCGCCGGTCATGGCTTCGGCTGTAATACCAATAATATAGAGAACGGTTAATAACATAGAGCACTCCAATAAATTGGCGGCAAGGCTAAAGATTTCCCAGAGTGTAGACCACTGAGATTTTCTAAATACAGTGCTATCGGATTAGGCATTTTGATGGCGAGCATGCTAACAGGCTTAACGGGCGGGATAAATCGAGAGTTAATGACCTTTTCGCATAAGTATAAATGATGCGAAGAGGCTAAGAGCCTTTCTTCTTAAGTTCCATCAGGTTTGTGTCGTACGTGATTACTGGCAAATAAACCCGGCTTTCCGCTCTCAGGTATCACGCATAGCAACTATTGGACAGGCATGAAAACTCGCAACGAAGACATTCTCTTTTTCTCCTCTGACAAACTGGCAGCGCTGGGGCTTGAGAGTCTTTTGTCCAGGTTACCTGTGGCGTGTCAGGTGCATGAACTGTGGTCACTCAGCACGGTGATGGCGAAGTGTGAGAAGATGAAACCGCGTTTGCTGGTCTGTATCTTTCATGAAAATATGCCGCTAACCGGCACCTTAAAAGTGCTTTACGCTTTGCAGCAGCAGTTTCCCGCGATGCAAATCGTGGTCCTCACGCGACGTTTGTTACCGCTGATGCATGCGCTCAGTCGTTATCTGCCTTCTCTCACTGTTTTGGATTTAAAATCCTCGCGCCAAATGCTTTCCAGCCGCCTGCTCACCAGCATCAATACCAATGCCCAGATTCAGTTAGTAGAAGGCGCGGATATTCTTCTGCCAGACAGGCAATTAAGGGTGCTACTGATGTTGGCGTGGGGTTACAGCATCGAGCACATCGGCATTCGCTTAGGCATCAGTCATAAAACCGTGAATGCACACAAACTCAATGCACTAGCGCGACTGCAGGTCAAAAGCAAAAATGATATGGCCGATCTGTATATGGTGATTGATGAGTTACGCATGATAGTGAGTTGGCTGCGCTTGCAGCGTAACGGCAAGTTAAGTGAACTCAGTTTTCAGTCACTGGAAGAGTTACTGGAAGCCTAAAAAGAAAAAAGCGTGCTGGCGACCAGCACGCGAACGCATCTTTTCAGATGCCCAGAGCCCACCATACAGACTTGTTTTTATTATCCGTTTCTTGCTCGCACGTTAGCGAAACTTTTCAGGCTAAAACGGTATTCTGGCTGGAACCAGGAGCGCCCGTAGTAGCAGTAGATCAGCATTCTGATGGATACCATCGCGAGGTAGCCCCAGATGGCGCATAGCACTGAAGGTGTTAGCCACACGGTAAACAGCGTGACGCCCAATCCCACCAGCACAGAAGCTATTTCCGCAAATGCGATGCGCGAAAATTGGTTTTCCCGCTGTAATATGGCGCGATAATGTTGTCCCTGCGGAATAATGATGAATATGACCGACATCATCTCCAGCATGATTGCCATTTCGGGCTGATTCATTATACGACTGGAAATATCGCTGCCGATAAACAATGCAGCAAATATTGCCAGTCCGCTTAATACATTCCCCCAATACAATATTGAGAGATCGCTGTTATTCAGGTTTTTACTTCTAATAATTTTATTACCAAATCCGCGATCGGCCAGCGTATCAATAATTAATAACATCACAATAGCAATGGCGAGTAGATCTAACTCGTTTGCCTGGAGTATTTGTGCCAGAAGTGAAAGTTGTAAAACACCAATGCCGACGATTTTAATCGATGACAAAATTGACCATTTAGCGTTGGTCAGATTTTTTTCTCTTATCGCCATATCCTGCTCATTATGGTACATGTACCAGTGCAATTAAGGGTTTACTCTGGCCACAGGCCAAAGCACAGGTCACATTAATGCAGCGATTCCTGACGCAACCCTGATATACCTTTCAGGTTTTGCCACGTAAAGATGCTCGCAATTAAATGATGTTCTGAATTAATAAAGATGCCCCTGGCGCTTAATGGTGTTGTTGTCTTAATGGTATCTCCTCCTGTGCGGAGGAAATCCGTAAGATCATTATAAAATCCCTTTGCGTTTATATATTCCCCGGCCAGCATCCGCCTGGCAATCTCAACAAATTCTTTTTCTGATAACAAAGGATAGGTTGAGCGATCCATGTTATTTCCCTGCTGTTGTTATTATGGTTACTGCTGTGTGTGGAAAGAGTTATACCGTGTTTTAATTAAATTAACACCATCAGAAAACTCCTATAAATAGACCGCAGGAATAAATGGTTTCAGAATTTGCATCAGAATATATAAGGCGAGTGATTTACTATTTATTAGTGCTTTTCTTCATTCAGGACTGGTGAATGAAGAAGTGTTAGAGGTAATTAGAAAAAACTTTGATAAATCAGAGTGACTCAGCATTTTCATGCACATCCTCACCAGGAATTTTCCTGCTGAGGATGCTTAAGCCGGGCTGGTGAATAACAGATAAACACATGAAGGTTTGAACAAAACAGTTAAACGCTACTGAGCAAAAAAGTAACCGATTTTTATTGATTGATTCCAGCATGCGTTAAAGAGGCGAGCACTGCATAATCCATTGATTCTAATGAGTTAACAGATGGAGAAGCTGTTCGAGGTCGCGTTTTACCCACGCTACATCCCCGGCAAACTTCTCGTCAGACATGAATGGTTGACGGTAAACCACCATCACCACTTCTGCGCCTTGCTCGTTAGCAATTACTCGCATCGGCATATAAATCTCTTTACCGTTTCCGTTATCAATCCAGTGATCCATCACGCCAAACGGATTGTGTGGGGTAAAGCGAATCTTCACCGTTCCTTCGGGACCTTTGGCTTTCCAGCTGTTCCCTTCCTGCGTCAGCGTACTGGCGCTGAGTCCGCTAGCCCATTTGGCAAAGCATTCAGGTTTCCAGATGGTTTCATACAAATCTAACCAGTTGCGTGGGACCGTGAGTGTGACTGTCTGAGATGGCAGCATGGAACCTCCTGATGAGCTAACAAGAAGTCATTAAAGCACGCTGATACCGGGCTGCAAACGGCCCGGTCATGGAAGTGTGGGACAGCAGCGGTTTCCGTGAAAACGCTGTAATCAGATAAACTTGCCGCGCCCCTGAATGTCCTGCTCTTCACCCGCACCATCAGCATGGCGCAGCACGAAGCGATCGGACTGCGCAACCACTGCGCAGCTATGGTTAGGGAAGATGCGCAGCAGCGTACCAACGGCTGGCGCCTGCTCGGCGTATTGCAGGAAACCATGCTCTTCCGACAGCTTCAACACTTCAAAGTGATTGCCATGCTCATCCACGGCGATACCAAATCCGCTGGCATTGGTGCCGTGCGGGCCTTTGTCAGAGCTAAGCATTTTGGAACCGGCATCAATAATGGCGAAGTGCGGATTGACGGCCACCACGCGCGTCACCACGCTCAGCGCCAATGCATCTGGCGTGCAGAGACCCAAACGCCATGCGGTGAGATCGAGCAACGCATAGTTGCCTGGACGGATTTCATCGCTGCCCTGCGCGACGGGCGCTGCCAATGCCGTTGGCGTTGAACCGACCGAAATCGGGCAGTGCGCAAAACCGGCTGCAATCAGGCGCTGTTGAAGATCCTGCATGAGTGCAATTTCCTGCAGGGCCACTTCTGCAATCGCCGTGGCGTTGCCCGCGCCATAAGCGTGACCAGCATGTGAAACCAGCCCAGCAAAAGTAAGGCCCGCATCCTGAATCTGCTGCGCCAGCGTAATGACCGTATCGCTGTGCGGATCAACGCCGATGCGGTGCAATCCCACATCCACCTTGATGGCTAACGCCAGCTGACAATCGGGCTGGCGCTGATGTGCAGCCGCTATTGCCGCCACGCCATTGGCGCAATCAGCAATGCAGGTAATGCGCGCCTGATGTTGTGCGGCCACCGCTAACAGCTCTTTCAGCGTCCCGGCATGCACTATCGGATAAGCCAGCAGCAGATCGCGTTCGCCACCCAGAATAAAAGCGATGCCTTCACTCGGTTTAGATACGGTAATACCACGCGCGCCGAGCATGCGCTGCTGCTCAGCAATCCAGACACTTTTATGGGTTTTGATGTGAGGGCGCAGCGCGACGCCAGCGGCATCGGCTTTTTGCTGCATCTGTTGCAGGTTACGCTGCAGGCGAGCGGCGTCAATTTCGAGGTAAGGCGTTAGTCGGTCGGCAATCAGAGGCCGCAACCAGCCAGCCTCAATATTCTGTTCCATCATAATAGTCCGCAGGTGATTACACAGTGCGGACTATGATTCATCAATGCTCGTCAGAATGCCAGCCGGCAAAATTTGCACATTCATGGCGACCTTTTCAAACTTGAGAGCTGCCGCTCTGGAATCCGCCGCCCAAATCCTCAATCAACACCACCGCAAGATTGATCTGTTGAGCCCGGAAGTGAGTCCGGCGCTAACATGTTGCTGCTGAATGTTGGCGATACCCGCAGCCCGCTCAAGATTCTGCTGTGCCAGTGCGGCATTATTCCAGGAGGGATTAAGGTTGTTCCATGCTCGCGTCACGTTCGCAGCCAACGTTAACTGGCTAGCCTGACGATCCAACTCGCTGGCGCGTGCTTGCCCCAACGCGGCTTCAGCGGCATCTTTTTTGCCGCCCCACAAATCAAAGGTGTAGCTCAATCCAATGTTAGCGGTGCGCAGCGTACTGTAGCTCTTGCCCTCCAGCAGAGGATCATCCACTTTTGCCACGCGCGAACGCGTAATACCGGCATTGAGATCGACATCAGGATAGCGCTCAGCATCGGCGGCAATCACATGCGCATTGGCTTTATCTGCCAGCGTGTTGACCACCTGTAAAGCCGGGCTGGAAGCCATCGCATCATAAATCAGCTGATTGAGTTGAGCATCGTCAAAGCTTTGCCACCATTCACTTTTCGGCCAATTCGCGGCGCTGAAATGTGCATCTTTCAGGGATTGATTGGGTTGCAGAGCGTTGGCATCAAGCAGGGTGTTTTTGGTGTGTAAGCCGTGTGAATTGGCACAACTGGCCAGCAGCGCAGTGGCAACGGCCAGTGCGACAAATTTGCAATGAAAGTGCTATGTCATGGCTCTGGTCAAAGAGAGGAGGAGGCGACCATTACAAGAGGCAGGGCAGATTTTGACAAACCTGTTTTTCGTTAAGAATGGTTGTTAAATGTGAGTAGAGAAAATGAGCAGCAGGCGAAAACCTGCTGCATCAAGAGATTAGATATAAAGAGACGCTTCACCTGGCGGGCGGGTTTTAAAGCGGCGGTGCAGCCACAGGTATTGATCGGGTGCGCGCAGAATTTCTTTCTCGATGACGCGATTCATATACGCAGCGGCAGCGGCCTCATCTTCATACGGATAATTTTCCAGTTCTGGTTGAATGATCAGCTGATAACCACTTTTATCCTGATTGCGAATCAGCACGATGGTTAGCATCGCCGGTTTCGCCAGACGAGAAAGCACAAAGGTACCGTTGGTGGTCGCCGCTTGTTTAACCGCAAACAGCGGGGCAAACACGCTGCCTTTCGGGCCGTAATCCTGATCCGGTGCGAACCACACCGCTTCGCCTTTTTTCAGCGCCTGCACCATGCCGCGCAAATCGCGGCGGTCGATCATCGCCTTATTTGAACGCATGCGACCTTTGGTTTGTGCCCACTCCATCGCCTGATTATTGTGCGGACGGTACATCGCCATCATTGGCTGGCATAAACCGGTAATGCGGCCGCCCAACTCCAGCGACATGAAGTGCACACCGATTACCATCACACCGCGCTGATGGCTCTGGGCGTGCTGCAAATTTTCGAGACCGCTGACTTTGAAATAGCGACGTACGCGTGCATCGGACCAGAACCAGGCAATGCCAGTTTCTGCCAGCGCCATTCCCAGAGATTCGAAGTTGCCGGCGATCATCGCTTCTTTCTTCTCTTCATCAATATTGGGGAAGCACAGCTCGATATTACGGCGGGTGATGCGTTCGCGACGCTTGAGGAAGTGACGTGACAATTTGCCCGCGCCAGCGCCAAGCCGGATCAGAATGGGGTAAGGAAGTTGCACCAGCAGCCACAGCACACCTAGCCCAAACCAGGTAAACCAATAGCGGGGATGCAGAAGTTTGGAACGGAACTGCCTGGATTTCGTCATAACGCCTTCATGTCGGGAGAAAATGTATCGCACTAAGAAGAGGGTCCATGAGTTCCTGGCGGTACAACTGTTCTAATTACGACCAGTAGATTAACAAATAGTGCCGTCAAAGAAACGCGATCTCCACAATCTTTAAGATTAATGGAAATCATTGATGAGGCGACTATTGGCAGGTTAATGGCGATCAAAATGATTTTATTGTTTACTTACAGAGGGTTAATTACAGGGGGTATTTTGGTTTGCTGCCTATTTTCGCTCGCTTAACATCACTTTAGAAATGTTTTTTTATCATTGCTGACAATTCACTAACGCTAGCGGCGGAAAACATACGCTATCCGGGTGTGGATGATTCTCTACCAGAGCGATTCTGCTATCAATCGATGAAGTAGCAAAGCCCGCGGCAATGCGGGCTTTGTGGAAGCTAACTATTCGATGTTCTGAATCTGCTCACGCATCTGCTCAATCAGCACTTTCAGCTCAATCGCTGAAGTAGTGATCTCGGCATTAATCGATTTCGAAGCCAGCGTGTTCGATTCGCGGTTGAACTCCTGCATCATAAAGTCGAGGCGGCGGCCAACGGCTTCTTTCTTTTTCAGGATGTTGTAGGTCTCTTTAACGTGCGCATCCAGACGATCCAGCTCTTCTGAAACATCGGTACGCTGCGCCATCATCACCAGTTCCTGCTCGAGGCGATTATTTTCCAGCTGCACTTCGGCTTCTTCCAGCTTGGTCACCAGACGCTCGCGCTGCCATTTGATCACTTCTGGCATCTGCGCGCGCACTTTGCTGACTTCGTGCGATACGCCTTCCAGACGCTGCTCAATCATCGCTTTCAGCGCGGTGCCTTCGCTTTCACGCGCTTCGATAAAGTCATCCAATGCGCCATCCAGCGCCACCAGCAGCTCAGCATTAATAGCATCGAGATCCTGTTCTTGCGCGGACATTACGCCCGGCCAGCGCAGAATATCCAGCGGATTAATCGCGCCTTCATCACTCTGCATCTTCACCCAGTTGGCGGCCTGCACCAGCTGCTTGGCCAGCGATTCATTCAGCTGCAGTTCGCCTTGCGCGCTGGCATCGGCGTCATAACGCAGGTTGCACTCGATTTTACCGCGCGTCAGACGATTGCGGATGCGCTCGCGGATTACTGGCTCCAGACCACGAAATTGCTCCGGCAGACGGATATAGGTTTCCAGATAGCGCTGGTTAACCGAACGGATTTCCCAGGCGGCGCTGCCCCAGTGGCCTTTGGCTTCGCGGCGGGCGTAAGCGGTCATACTGCGGATCATAGTCGTCTTCTCTTTTTCAGAAATGTTGGGTGAAGTATAGCGAGGCAGCCTCGACGCTAACAGGCATAAGCGCACTTAAGCGTGAATAACAAAAAATTACCCCTTTTACTGACAGACACTTATGCTTAGCGCTGGTTCGCTTAAAAGGATGAAGTGATGTTCCGCTCTCTGGCTCTTCCTGCTTTATTTACCTTACTGCTCGCGGGCTGTCAGGCACCGTCGACCACAACGCAACAGATCCCGCCCAACACTACGCCGGTCGCGGTATGCGGTTCGGGTGACGTGATGATGCAAACCACGCTGTGGTTTGGCATGAACAAACCGAAAGGTGGCATTGTCAGCAGCAGCGAATGGCAGCAGTTTGTTGATAACGATGTGACGCCGCGTTTCAAAGACGGTTTATCGGTATATGACGCAAAAGGGCAGTGGCTGGGCGAGAACGGCAAGCTGGCGCGGGAAAACAGCAAAGCGCTGATGCTGATTCACAATCCGGATGTGGCGAGTTCTGAGAGCATCAATAAGCTGCGTGACGTGTATAAAAAGCGCTTTGAGCAGGAATCGGTGATGCGGGTTGATTCACTGGTGTGCGTGGCGTTTTAAAAAATGGCGGCCATGCAGCCGCCATGTGTTATCAGATAAACAGTCCGGCGAACGCGGCCGAGAGCAAACTCACCAGCGTGGAGCCATACACCAGCTTCCAGCCAAAGCGTGAAACCACATTGCCCTGTTTCTCGTTCAGGCCTTTAATCGCACCGGCAACGATGCCGATCGAGGCGAAGTTAGCGAACGAAACCAGGAACACCGACAGAATCCCCAGTCCGCGCGGCGTCATCTCAGCCGCCACTTTCTTCAGCTCGATCATCGCGACAAATTCATTTGCCACCAGTTTGGTGGCCATAATACTCGCTGCCTGCAAGGCATCAGCGGACGGAATGCCTACCAGCCACGCAAATGGATAGAAAACGTAGCCGAGCAGCTGCTGGAAGCTGTAGCCAAATAGCGCCGCGAACAGCGCATTGATCGCCGCGATCAGCGCGATAAAACCAATTAGCATCGCCATGATGATCATCGCCACTTTAAAACCGGCGAGAATATATTCGCCCAGCATCTCAAAGAAGCTCTGATCTTCGTGCAGCTTATCCAGCGCAATCTGCTCTTCGTTTTCCGGGCGGGTTGGATTGATGATCGAGAGGATAATAAAGGTGCTGAACATATTGAGCAGCAGCGCTGCAACCACATATTTGGCATCAATCATCGACATATACGCGCCAACAATCGACAGCGAAACCGTCGACATCGCCGTCGCCGCCATGGTGTACATACGCGGCGCAGAGATATCGGCGAGAATGCCTTTATAAGCGATGAAGTTCTCCGACTGGCCGAGAATCAAGGTGCTGACGGCGTTAAACGACTCCAGCTTGCCCATGCCATTCACTTTCGACAACAGAGTACCAACCGCGCGAATCAGCAGCGGCAGAATGCGCCAGTGCTGCAAAATGCCGATCAGTGCGGAAATAAACACAATCGGGCAGAGCACGCCGAGGAAAATAAAGGCTAATCCCTGATCCGCCATATTACCGAAGACAAAGTTGGTCCCTTGCGCGGCGTAGGTTAATAAGGTCTCAAAGAAGCCGCTCACCGCAGAGACCACCGATTGGCCGCCCGCCGAGTGCAGGAAGAACCAGCCCAGCGCGGCTTCAACAATCAGCAGCTGAATAATAAAGCGGGGACGAATGTGTTTGCGGTCGTGGCTGACCAACAGCGCAAGGGCAAAGATCACCACCAGCGCCAGCAGGAAATGGAGTATCGCGATCATCATTTATCTTTTTTAGGGAGGAAACGCGCATTTAGCCACAGCCACCACAGAATTTCATCCAGGATTGTGGCGATCGCGGGCAGGACAGCCGCAGCTGAAGTCCGTATAATGCGCAGCCAAACCTAAGCAAGCCGGAGAGAAACCATGCGTCCAGCAGGCCGTAGTGCATCTGAAACACGTCCCGTCACACTCACTCGTCACTACACCAAACATGCAGAAGGCTCTGTGCTCGTTGAGTTCGGCGAAACCAAAGTGCTGTGCACCGCAACCGTCGAAGAGAGCGTGCCGCGTTTCCTCAAAGGCAAAGGTCAAGGCTGGATTACCGCTGAATATGGCATGCTGCCGCGTTCTACCCACAGCCGCATGGCGCGTGAAGCGGCCAAAGGCAAACAGGGCGGCCGTACGCTGGAGATTCAGCGTCTGATCGCCCGTTCACTGCGCGCGGCAGTGGATTTGGAAGCGCTGGGTGAATTCACCATCACGCTGGATTGCGACGTGATTCAGGCCGATGGCGGCACGCGTACCGCATCCATTACCGGTGCCTGCGTGGCGCTGGCCGATGCGTTGAATGCGCTGGTGGCTGCTGGCAAGCTGAAAGCCAGCCCGCTGAAAGGCATGGTGGCGGCGATTTCTGTGGGCATCGTCGGCGGTGAAGCGTTATGCGATCTGGAATATGTGGAAGATTCCGCCGCAGAAACTGACATGAACGTGGTGATGACCGAAGACGGTCGCATGATTGAAGTGCAAGGCACCGCAGAAGGTGAACCCTTCAGCCACGACGAGTTACTGCAGCTGCTGGCGCTGGCGCGAGGCGGCATTGAGCAGTTGATTCAGGCGCAGAAAGCGGCGCTAACTAATTGATGTAACAGGCGACCATAGAGTCGCCTTTTCTTTATTTGAGGAGTGAGAAATGAAAGCCTGGCAGCGTCAGTTTATTGAATTCGCCCTGAACAAAGGGGTGCTGAAGTTTGGTGAGTTCACCCTGAAATCGGGACGTAAAAGCCCCTATTTCTTCAATGCCGGCCTGTTTAATACTGGTCGCGATTTAGCGCTGTTAGGCCGCTTTTACGCACAGGCGTTGGTCGACGGCGGTGTTGATTTCGACCTGTTGTTTGGCCCGGCGTATAAAGGCATCCCGATTGCTACCACTACTGCGGTAGCGCTGGCCGATCATCATGAGCGTGATGTGCCTTACTGCTTTAACCGCAAAGAAGCCAAAGATCACGGCGAAGGCGGTTTGCTGGTGGGCAGCCCGCTGCAAGGCAAAGTGATGCTGGTGGATGATGTGATCACCGCCGGCACCGCGATTCGTGAATCAATGGATATCATCAGTGCGCATAACGCGACGTTAGCGGGCGTGTTGATTTCGCTGGATCGTCAGGAACGCGGCCGCAGCGATATTTCGGCGATTCAGGAAGTGGAACGCGACTATAAATGCAAAGTCACCGCAATCATTACGCTGGCTGAGCTGATTGATTATCTGGAAGAGAAACCGGAGATGGCTGATCATCTGGCGAAAGTGCGCGCGTATCGCAAAGAGTATGGGATTTAATGATTCGGTAATGAGGTCGGCATAAATGCCGACCTGGTCTTTTAAACCAACTGCGCAGCCATCAGCGGCCAGCGGCTATCGAAATCTGCGGTCGGACGAAAACGAAACTCCGAGCGCACATAGCGCGACAACAGCCCTTCACAAAACGCCAGCAACTGGCTCGCCAGCAGCGTTTCGTCGTTCTGGAAACCTTCACCATCACGCATTTTCTTCTCGCGCATCACCTGACGCAGCTGCACTTCAATCCGTTCGAACAGCTGGTTGATACGCCCTTGCAGGCGATCCTGTTCAAACATCAGCGCATGGCCGGTCAAAATACGCGTCAGCCCCGGATTACGCTCACCAAATCCCAGAATCAGCTGCACGATTAAACGCAGTCGCGTCAGCGTCTCTTTTTCATCTTTCAGGATCAGATTGATGCGGGTAATCAGACTGTCTTCAATAAACTCGATAAGGCTGTCAAACATACGCGTTTTGCTGGGAAAGTGGCGATAGAGCGCCGCTTCCGATACGCCGACATTAGCGGCCAGCTTCGCAGTGGTGATGCGCTGACTGCCATCGCCCGACTCCAGCATTTGTGCCAGCGCCTGCAAAATCTCTTCGCGACGATTCCGTTTCGCGACTTTTTTTTCTGCCATGACCTTCAACACCCCTGAAATTCACCAAAAACAGGCAATACTGCCTCATCTGCCACAGACATAGCGGCCTGTGGCGACAAGAAATAAAAAGATGGCTAAGCGAAAAGTGTCGCGTGTTACTGACGGCCTGAGTGACCGAAGCCGCCTGCGCCGCGATCGCTGGTGTCAAAATCTTCCACCAGGTTAAATTCGGCCTGCACGACCGGCACGAAGACCAGCTGTGCCAAACGGTCGCCTGGCTGCAGCGTGAAGCTATCCTGACCACGGTTCCAGACGGAAACCATCAGTTGGCCCTGATAATCGGAATCGATTAAGCCGACCAGGTTGCCCAGCACGATGCCATGTTTATGGCCAAGACCGGAGCGCGGCAGAATCACGGCTGCCAGACCTGGATCGCCAATGTGGATCGCCAGACCGGTGGGTACCAGCGTGGTCATGCCTGGTGCGATTTCCAGTGCATCATCCAGGCAGGCGCGTAAATCGAGACCTGCGGAACCAGAGGTTGCATAAGTCGGCAGCGGGAATTCATTACCCACACGTGCATCAAGAATTTTAACGTCGATTTTTTTCATCATAACGGCTGACAATCTCGTCTATTAATTGTTGGCCAAGGAGCGTCTTATCGTTGAGCGGTAAGACTTTTTCTCCTTCCTGCCAAAAAAGGTGAAGAGCATTGGTGTCGCTATTGAAGCCCTGACCCGCCTGCGCCACATCGTTGGCACAAATCAGATCCAGGTTTTTTCGCACCCGTTTTTGCCGCGCGTATTCTTCCACATTCTGGGTTTCGGCAGCAAATCCCACAACGTAAGGGCGATTTTTCTGCAGCGCCGCCACGCCTGCGACAATATCGGGGTTCTTCACCAACTGCAGCGTGACGCTATCGTCGCCACCCTGTTTTTTGATTTTCTCTGCGGCAATGTTAGCCGCCCGATAGTCTGCCACGGCTGCGCTGGCAATGAAAATATGTTGTTGCTGGATTTGCGCCATCACCGCTGCTTCCATCTCCAGCGCGCTGTCGACGTCCACGCGTTGCACGCCAGCTGGTGTTGGCAGCGCCACCGGACCGGCAACGAGCGTCACCTTTGCACCGCGTTTTGCTGCCGCAGCCGCAATCGCAAAGCCCATCTTACCCGAGCTGTGATTGCTGATATAACGCACCGGGTCCAGCGCTTCACGTGTTGGACCGGCGGTGATCATAATGTTGAGATGTTGCAGATCGTTGACGGGCGCAGCCCATTCCAGCGCGTGCGCCACAATTGCCAGCGGGTCGAGCATGCGGCCCGGACCCATATCGCCGCACGCCTGGCTACCGCTGTCGGGTCCCCAAATCAACACGCCGCGCTGATGCAGACGTTGCAGGTTCTCTTGCGTGATCGCCGCGCGGTACATCTGCTGATTCATGGCCGGGACGATGGCAACGGGCGCGGCGCTTGCCAGACACGCGGTGGTGACCAAATCATTCGCCATACCGGCCGTCACGCGGGCAATCAGATCGGCGGTTGCCGGCGCCAGCACAATCAAATCGGCCCATTTCGCCAATTCAATATGGCCCATCGCCGCTTCCGCCGCCGGATCGAGCAAATCATCAAATACCGGATAACCGGAAACCGCCTGCAGGCTCAGCGGGGTAATAAAAGCTTTGGCCGCTTCGGTCATCATTACGCGCACATCCGCACCGCGATCGCGCAGCCGACGCACCAGCTCCGGCGCTTTATACGCAGCGATGCCGCCGCTCACGCCCAGCAGAATTTTCTTTCCGGCTAATCCCGTCATGTTGTTCGCCTCAAAGCAGATTGCCGCATCAGGGGCGGCAGATGCAGGCAACTTTATCACAAAATCCGCAACGCGCCTTTTCACTGCCTGCGGCCTTTGCGAGCCGGCTCTGAAATCGTTCAATGCGTGCTGGCGCTGAATGTGGCTGACGCGCAGAATCGCCGCAACGCAGGGAGAAGATGGTCATGACGGAACTGGCACCACGGGAAAAACTGATGTTAATGGGCGCCGAAGTGCTAAGTGATGCTGAGCTGCTGGCGATTTTTTTGCGCACCGGTATTAGCGGCACCAGCGTGCTGCTGCTGGCACAGCAGATGTTGAACGAGTTCGGTTCGCTCTATCGCATTATGACGGCCAGCAAAGAGGAGCTCGGGCAGATTAAAGGTGTGGGCAGCGCCAAAATGACGCAGCTGTATGCCATAGCTGAACTGGGAAGGCGGTTTTTTGCCAGCCAGCTGGCGCGTGAGAATGTGATGGAGAATCCACAGGTGACACGCCATTACCTGCAAAGCGTGCTGGCGCATCAGGAGCGCGAAGTGTTTATGGCGCTGTTCCTTGATAACCAGCACCGCGTGTTGCAGGCGCAAAAGATGTTCTCCGGCACGATTGCCAGCGTGGAAGTTCATCCGCGCGAAATCGTGCGCGAAGCGCTGAAACTCAACGCGGCAGCGGTGATTCTGGCGCACAATCACCCGTCGGGCATCGCTGAACCCAGCCGCGCCGATCGCGAAATTACCGGAAAAGTAGGACAAGCCTGCGCGCTGCTCAATATCCGCTTACTTGATCATTTGGTGATCGGTCACGGCGAGTTTACCTCTTTCGCCGAGCGCGGTTGGTTGTAATTCATCGATTCAACTGAACAGAAATAGGGCATTTTTGCGTGATCCAGAGGGATCTTTATCTGTTCGGGACTTGAGCACTTGGGCTGAGCGGCGTATACTACGCCACCTTTGAGAATCTCGGGTTTGGCGTTTGGGCCAGCTTAGCGGGTTCACATGGAACTCGCCTGGGCGGGCTAAGGCCTGACGAGGCGGCCAAAACCTAGTTTTTAAAGCTCGAGCTGATTTGATTTTTGGAGAATAGAAATGTCACGAGTCTGCCAGGTAACTGGAAAGCGTCCGGTAACGGGTAACAACCGTTCCCACGCAATGAACGCGACGAAACGCCGTTTCCTGCCGAACCTGCACTCTCACCGTTTCTGGGTTGAGAGCGAAAAGCGCTTCGTTACTCTGCGTGTATCTGCTAAAGGTATGCGTGTTATTGATAAAAAGGGCATCGATACGGTTCTGACCGAAATCCGCGCCCGTGGTGAGAAGTACTAAGGAACTGAATCATGGCTAAAGGTATTCGTGAGAAGATCAAGCTGGTTTCCTCTGCTGGTACAGGTCACTTCTATACCACCACGAAGAACAAGCGTACTAAACCAGAGAAATTAGAACTGAAAAAGTTCGATCCGGTTGTACGTCAGCACGTGATCTACAAAGAAGCTAAAATTAAGTAATTTTAGTGTTCTGTGAAAAACCCGGCTTCGGCCGGGTTTTTTGTTTCTGCGATTCGTTGAGGAGATGAGATGCCTGAATTACCTGAGGTAGAAACCAGTCGTCGCGGTATCGAACCCCATATGGTGGGTGCCACGATTCTGCATGCAGTGGTGCGCAATCCACGTTTGCGCTGGCCGGTCTCGCATGAAATCCACGCGCTGAGTGATCAACCCGTATTGAGCGTGCAGCGTCGCGCTAAATATCTGCTGCTCGAACTACCGCATGGCTGGATCATCATTCACCTCGGCATGTCCGGCAGCCTGCGTGTGCTTCCCGGCGAACAACCGGCCGCTAAACATGACCACGTCGATTTGGTGATGAGCAACGGCAAAGTGCTGCGCTACACCGATCCACGTCGCTTTGGCGCCTGGCTGTGGAGCAGTGACCTTGCAGGCAGCAGCGTGCTGGCGCATCTCGGTCCGGAACCGCTCAGCAACGAATTTGATGGCGCTTATCTGTTTGAAAAGTCGCGCGGCAAACGCACCGTGATTAAACAGTGGCTGATGGATAACAAAGTGGTGGTGGGCGTCGGCAACATCTACGCCAGCGAATCGCTGTTTACCGCCGGGATCTTGCCCGATCGTTCGGCGATGAGTTTGAGTCAGGAAGAGGCGGAACTGCTGGTTAACACCATCAAAGCGGTGTTGCTACGCTCGATTGAGCAGGGCGGCACCACGCTGCGTGATTTCCTGCAAACTGACGGTAAGCCGGGCTACTTTGCGCAAGAGCTGCAGGTTTACGGTCGCACCGGTGAACCTT
Source organism: Pantoea sp. CTOTU46764 (assembly GCF_031974595.1). NCBI lineage: Bacteria > Pseudomonadati > Pseudomonadota > Gammaproteobacteria > Enterobacterales > Erwiniaceae > Pantoea > Pantoea sp. CTOTU46764. The sequence goes on from NZ_DALYOQ010000011.1 coordinate 19,913, forward strand.
GTCGCGCCTGCGGTACGCCGATTGTCAGCGGCAAGCATGGCCAGCGCAGCACCTTCTGGTGTCCACGCTGTCAGCACTGAGTTAAGGCTGTGCCAGCCGCGCCAGTAACGCCTTGTGCACCACGGCAGGCAGAAATGCCTGCACGTCACCGGCGTGGCGCGCCACTTCTTTGACCAGCGAAGAAGAGACGAACGAGAAACCTTCTGACGGCATCAGAAACACGCTTTCCAGCGTGGGCAACAGATGGCGATTCATCTGCGCCAGCTGCAGCTCATATTCGAAATCCGATACCGCACGCAATCCACGTACCAGCACATTGGCACTCTGCGCCTGGGCAAAGTTCGCCATCAGGTCGCTAAACCCAATCACTTCGACGTTCGGCAGATGTGCCGTCACCTGACGCGCCATATCCACGCGCTCATCCAGAGTGAACAGCGGTTTTTTACTCGGGCTGGCGGCAATCGCCACGACGATGCGGTCAAACATCTTCGCTGCGCGCGTCACAATATCCAGATGACCCAAAGTAAAGGGATCAAAGGTGCCGGGATAAATCGCTTTGGTACTCATACGCGACCTTGTGTTGAGGTGTGATGCAGCGCCCAGAGCGCCGAGTATTTGTTGAAAGTGTACTGCGCGTTAACCACCGCCAGGATCCAGCCCTGTTTGCCATCAAGAAAACCGGCGCGCAGCAGTAGCGTTTTAACGAACGCGCCGAGCGTGTGGCTAAAGATCGAGAACAAGCCGCAGCGTTTGCCGCGCTGGAAACGCTCATTTGCCCAGGCTTCGGCATAGTTCATCTGCTTACGCTGAAACGCAATCAGGTCGCGGCAGGTGAGATGTTGCAGATCGCCCGCCAGCTTCACTACCGGCGCACCTTGCGTCTCCAGTGATTCGTGTACCAGATTGTCGTTGTAATTGAGCTTGCGCGGATAAAGACGCATGACGCGGTCGGGATACCAGCCGCTGTGGCGCATAAAGCGGCCTAGAAAAAGATTGCTGCGACCAAGGCTGTAAACGTTGTCCGATGCGGGCTGCGCGAGAACCTGCTCGATAGCGCGACGCAGTTCTGGCGTCACACGCTCGTCGGCATCGATCATCAAAATCATCTCGCCTCGCGCATGGGCCTGCGCGCGCTGGCGCTGCTTGCCGAATCCCTGCCAGCCTTCAGCCTGGAACACCTGCGCGCCCTGTTCGCGAGCAATCTGCACCGTGTTATCGCTGCTGCCGGAATCCAGCACCACAATCTCATCCGCCCAATTGACAGAAGCCAGCGCCTCCGGCAGCAGTTCAGCTTCGTTTTTGGCGATCATCACCACGGAGAGACGTTGGCGTTGCGACATGAATTAGTGAGCTCGCGGTGGTAAGTGAGGTTCGAGTAACTGTAGCAGACGCTGTAATGCGCCCTGATTTTGATGCAGCACGTCCACAGCATGGCGGCCGTAATAGCGGCGATAATCGTCATCCTGCAGCAGGTTAGCGACCTCTTTCTGCAGCGATACCACGTCAGTGACGGTAATCAGCCCTTCGGCTTGCTGCAGCTTGGCGCAGATATCTTTGAAGTTCCAGATATGCGGGCCCATCAACACCGGAATGGCATGTGCTGCCGGTTCCAGCGGGTTGTGACCGCCGCGCTCAACCAGGCTACCGCCCACAAAGGCGAGATCGGCGATGCCGTACAGCATCATCAACTCGCCCATGGTGTCGCCAATCACCACTTGCGTGGAGCTGGAAGGAATTTCGCCGCTGCTGCGTAAGGTAAAGCTGAAGCCACGTTTTTGCGTCAGGTCGCAGGCATCTTTGAAACGTTCCGGATGGCGCGGCACCAAAATCAGCAGCAGATTGGGGAACTGTTGCAGCAGGCGGCGATGCGCATCGAGCACAATCGCTTCTTCGCCTTCGTGGGTGCTGGTGGCGATCCACACCGGACGACGCGATGCCCACTGACGACGCAGCGTGACCGCTTTTGCCGCCAGCTCTGGCGTCACGGAAATATCAAATTTGAGGCTGCCGGTAACGGTGAGATGCGAACGCTTCAGGCCAAGGCTGAGGAAACGGTCGCCATCTTCGGCGTTTTGCGCGGCAATCAGCGTGATGCGTTGCAGCAAGTCGCGCATAAAGCCGCCGAGCTTTTTGTAGCCTTTGGCCGAGCGCTCAGACAGGCGCGCGTTGGCAATCACCAGCGGAATCTTGCGCTGATGAAGAATACGAATGATGTTTGGCCACAGCTCGGTTTCCATGATGATTACCAGGCGTGGATCGACGGTATCAAGGAAACGGTTGATGGAACCTGGCAGATCGTACGGCAGGTAAACGTGGTGCACATCTTTGCCAAACGCTGACTGCGCACGTTCGGAGCCGGTCGGCGTCATGGTGGTGACGGTGATCGGTAGCGTCGGATAGCGGTGACGCAGCGCGCGCACCAGCGGCACCGCCGCCAGCGTCTCGCCGACGGAAACCGAGTGCAACACAATGCCATGCGGCAGCACTTTCCCAGTGCAATAGCCGTAGCGTTCTGCCCAACGTTTACGATAGGCCGGTGCTTTTCGACCGCGCAGCCACAGGCGCAGCCAGATGAGTGGCTGAATCAGATAGAGCAAGGCTGTGTATAGAGTCGTCATAGTTACCGTTACGACAGAATCGCGTCAAAAAACAGAGGAAAGGCGGCATGTTATCAGAAATTAACCGCCTGCTCATACCCCTTCGTCAGCGGGTCTGCAGCACTTGCTGATACAGCGAGGTCAGCGCTTGTGCCAGCCGCTGCGGGCCATAAGGTTCAATTCTGCGACGTGCGGCTTCGCCCATGGCAGAATTGTGTGAAAGCGCCGGTGTTGCTTTTACGGCTTCGTTTAACGCGTTGATATCTAATGCATCGCAAACAAAACCTTCCTGGCCCGCAGTGATAAACTCCGCGCCGCCGCAGCCGGTGCTGGTGATCACTGCCAGACCGCAGGCCATCGCTTCCAGCACCACATTCGGGAAGGGATCATAAAGTGTGGGCAGCAGCAGCGCATCGGCTGCATGGTAGAACGGTTGCACGTCCTGCTGTACGCCAACAAAGCGTAAGCGGTCGAGGCAATTGAGCTGGTTTGCCAGCTGCTGATAGCGCGACAACTGCTTATCCTGGCCGACCACCACCAGATAACGATCGCTTTTCGCCACCGCTTCAATCGCCGCCTTCAATCCTTTGCGCTCAAAGCCCGAACCTACGTAAATCATTACCGTGGCATCTTGCGGCAGTTTGAGCTGCTGGCGTGCCGCATGGCGCAGTGCTTCGCTGGCTGGCTGGAAGCGTTGGCTATCAATGGCGTTATGAATCACATGGATCTTGCTGGCATCAAGCGTGAAGTGCCGCAAAATATCCTGCTTCACCATCTCTGAATTACAGATCACCGCTTGCAATGAAGGCGCGTTGAACATGTCGGCTTCCGCCTGCAACACATAACGATGATAAGGGCTGAGGCGGGCACTTAAGCGTTGCCACGGCGACACGATGCGCGCGCGCTGCTCCAGCCAAACGCGATGCACGCCATCACCGGCACGAAAGATATCGCAACCGGCGATGCGTTCGTGGCTCTGCACAATATCGAACTTCTCGCGTTCCCAACATTCACGGGCGGCACGCGCAAAACCGCGCTCGCGCGAGATGCGACCAAATTTCGCCGGATTACAAATGTGCAGATGCCAGGCTGGATTCGGCGTGCCCTGCCAGCTGCGGGTGATGATATTGAGATCGAGCTGCTCGCTATCCAGCGCTTCCAGCGCCCGCGAGATAAAACGTTCTGCGCCGCCGTCTGGGCGGTATTTCTGCCGGACGATCGCCAGGCGTAACTTACTCATGCAAAAAACTCCGGGCGGCAGCCACCACATCCTCAACGGGAATGGCAGAAAGATAGCGCTGTTGCGTGTTGGTATCGATGGCGTCTGGCGAGGGCAGCGGACCATAATCGCCGGCCCAAATCACGCGGTTGTGATCGCCCCATGGACGCCAGTGTTGCAGCTTGGTGGGGCCAAACAGCGCCAAACAAGGCGTTTCCAGCGCGGTGGCCATATGCATCGGCGCAGAGTCCACACCGATAAACAGCTGCGCCGCATCGATCAGCGCCGCCAGCTGCGGCAAGGATAATTCACCGGCCAGCGACACCACGTTATGGCTATGGCACAGCGACTGTATATTGGCGATCATCGCCATTTCTTTCTGGTCCGGCGCCGCAGTCAGTACCACGGTGCGGCCTTCGGCGACCAGCGCATCGATCAGCTGTGCGACTTTTTCATCTTCCCAGCATTTGAACAGCCAGCGTGAGGTGGGTTGCACCACCACAAATGGCATTTTCACCGCGTGCTGCGCCAGCACATCCTGCACTTTCCGTTGATCGGCTACGCTGAAATGCATTGAGGCTTTTGCGCCAGCGGCACTGATGCCCAGCGGCTTCAGCGCCGCCATATTCTGTTCGACCGTATGCAGCTGATGATGATCAGCCGTGCTGACCAGCTGATTGTGCATCCAGCGCCATAAGGCATTATCACGTTTGCGGAAGGCAAACCCAATGCGCACCGGCGCGCCAGAGAAACCGGTTATGATGGCACTGCGCCACTGATCGGCAAGGTTAATCACAAGGTCATAATGGCAAGCACGCACCGCTGAAAGCAGCGCCATTTCATGTCGGAATTTCCGCCAGCCGCCTTCCTTCTTCCAGTTGCGATCGATGATGTGTAACTGGCGAATGGCCGGATGCGCTTCCAGCATTGGACGGGTTTCTTTATACAGCAGGACGTCAATGTTGGCCTGCGGATAGCGCTGGCGAAGCGCGTTAATCGCGGGCGTGGTCAGCAGCATATCGCCGTGATGGCGCAGCTTGATCAGCAGAATATTTTTCGGTGCAAAGGGGTCTGGAATCGGGCTTGCCATACTCAAATGATCTCAGAATTCAGTCAGCTGATTGTAGGGCAAACCCCAAAGGCGTGAAAGCCAGACGCGGCGCTTATTTGTTACGCCAGCGATATATCCGGCTCAGCCACAGCAGCAGTTGATACCATTGGCGTACGCCGCGCGCATTACGCAGCATGCGCTTATGGGTTTGCGTAGCAAACAGATCGGCAATCATCGCCTGACGCGCGTCCTCCTCGGGCTCGCGTCGGATACAGTGACAAACGCTGAGCGCCTCATGGGTGACCTGGTAGTGAAACGCCGGGTAAATTGTTACTTGATGGCGATAGCGTGCGTTGAGCTCTTCCAGCAATTGCGCAATTTTCAGGTAATGACGCTGATACTCGACGTTACGCTGGCCGGTGCGTTTACGATTACTGATTGAGGCATCATGCATGTAATAACGGTAAAGCACCCGATCGGTGTAGCGAACGCGTTGGGCATTAAGCATGAACTCAGTCGTCCATGGAATGTCCTGATGATGCAGGCCAGGTTCAAAGTAAAGTTTGAGCCGTTCAATCAAGTCACGGCGGTAAATGCCCAGCCAAACCACATGCATATAGCGATGCGTTTTAAGTGCTTTATTGAGCCACTCAGGGCCGCCGAACACTTCGGTGCTGGTAAGGCGATCGAGAGGAATCAGTGGCTTCACTTGCTGGCTGGCTTTGAAATACCATTCTGCGTTGCACTGCGCAGCATCGAGATTGTCGCGTTCTGCCATCTCAACCAGCGTTTGATACATTGCCGGATCCATAGTGTCGTCGGCATCTGGAAACGAAACGTACTTACCGCGCGCTACCGCTAAGCCGGCATTGCGCGCGCGCGATACGCCACCGTTGGCCTGGTGAATCACTCGCACATGTGGGTGCTGCTGCGCGTAGGCGTCGGCACGTTCGCCGGAACCGTCGGTGGAACCATCATCGACAATGATAATTTCCATTTCTTTCAACGTTTGGGCCAGCAATGACTGCATGAATGTTGCGAACATCTCGCCGGCATTGAACATGGGCGTGATGATGGAGAGTAAAGGGGAACTTTCTAGCTGCATGGTCATGCTGTTTTACTGTTCTTCCGTCGCGCCAGGCGTTGCTGCTGCCTGGCGCTGATAAAATCATGAATATCGTTTAGCTTCCGCTGATCAAGTTCAAACAGCTGTTCAGCGGGATGCATAAATTTGTACTGTGCGTCGAAAACAAAAGATGAGGGCGCAATATGATTTGGCCCAATCAACAACACATCGCCCAGCGGGCGCTGCTCTTCAACGCAACATGGGCCATAAATCAAAATGATCGGCACCTGCTGCGCATCGGCGATATAGACATTGCCGGAATCTGACGCGATATAGAAATCCATTTCACCGATAGCCGCTGGCACGTCTTCTAATGGCACCTTGCCAACCAGGCTGATGAGGTTCTCGCGCGCGCCGACAACTTTATACAACTCCTGCAAGCGTGATTGTTCATTCGGTGCGCCAAAGGCATAAAACTGGCAAGGCAGATCGCTCAAGTGGTTAAAAAGTCGCTGCCAAATTATCGGTGGGATCGTTTTTGCCTGATTACCTGCGGTAATACTGATGCCAATGCGAATGCCATCATGCTGGAATATTTCATCCGGCAGCGAGTTGGGTTGCCAAAGTGGTTGTGTGGCATGCTTAGGATAACTCTCTTTAGTGAACGAGCGATCGGCGAGTTTCAGGTAATTTTCCAGCGTCAGGGTATTTTTTTCATGTTCGACCACGCCGCTTGCAGTGAGGTAAAACAAACCCTGATAACTTTTGCGGCGATAACTTGAAAGAAACTGTTTGTTGCTGGCATTACAGCAAGCGGCAATAAACAGATTGAGATTGGTGGGATGCAATAGATAGATGTTGTCGTAGCGGTTGAGTATCTGCCACACCAACTTCATTTTTTTGACTAAGCCTGAACGATGCTCTTCGATATACCAGATGTTTTCCAGCGTGTTATTGCGCGTGGCAAGAGCGGCAACGCTATTGCTCAATAGCGCATCGCTTTTTCCCAGATGGGTTAATAGCGGGGTGATATTAACGAAATCACCGATCTTGGCTGTTTGAATAACCAGATTTTTACCGGTTCGGCCGTGGAAGATTTTCATCACCCATTTGACCGGTAAAAAAAGTAAAAATAGAATTACATACGTCAACGATCTATCCCCATGATACGGCCACACCGACATGGGGACCTATTAACCTGAAACGTGCTGAGTGCCTGAAAATAGAGGTACTTCCATTTCTGCCAGTTGCAAATACTGCTGACAAATAATCTTGAGACTATAAATGCTTAAGTCCAGATCTTGCAACTCAGGCGGATCGGCATAAATCTCGCGCATTCTCTGCGCGAGTGAATCAGCATTCAAATCCGCTAGACCGCGCGCCAGGTCGCCGGTCATGATGGCCGACGGCGCGCCGGGGCAGCGAGTACTTACCACGGATGTGCCGCAGCTCAAGGCTTCAACCAGTACATTGCCGAATCCTTCGCTGTCTGAACTCACTACTAACAGCCGAGCGTGGCGAATCCACGGGTAAGGATTTTTATGAAAACCTTCAAAGCGCACACGTTCTGCGATGCCTAAATCAGTGGCTTGCTGGCGTAATCTTTCCGTGATTTTTTCGCTCCCCTGACCCAATAAAACCAGCGGAGCAGTGATGCCACTCTGAGCATAGGCGGCCAGCAAACGATCGTGACGCTTAGTTTCATGGAAGCGTCCGACGTGCAGCACGAAATTGCGTCCTGCAAGTGGGCAAGGTTCTGCGGCCAGTCGGGAAATAAGTTCGAAATCAAATGGGTTAAAGATGACCTGCGCTTTGCTGGGCTTCACGCCGATATTATGAATCACATCATCAATGACGTATTGCGAGACGCCGATAAGCTGCTTGCCGTGGTAAGTATCACGAATTTTCAGCCGCTTAAGCCATAAAGAGAAACCTGATTTGCGAGCAAGATAGGAGGCTGAAAAAACGCCGTGCAGGCAATACCAGGTTTTACTCGCATCCAGCGCACGTGCATAGCGAACAATGCGATCGGTTTTGTGCAGATTAGATAAAACCAAATCGAATTTTCCGTGCAGCGCTTCGCTTTGAAGCACGGCTTCATCTAGCAAATGCGCACGACGATGGGTTTCAGTCAGTTTGCGCCACGGACGTGAACTTTTATCAATCACGGTCTGATAATCCACGCCCGCAGGAATGGGGTATTCGCAGACTTTGCGCAAGGAGAAAAGCGACACACGATGTCCCTGACTGATAAAACCCTCAGCCAGTGTCAGCACGACTTTTTCGGCACCGCCGCCCGGCAGGCCATCAATCACCATCAGAATGCGCTTCGACAAATTCTTTTGCTCCTAATCGCCAGCCTGTTTTGTATGACAATGCAGCTATCATCCCCTGATAAAACAGGACTGAATATAAGATAAATCAATTTATTAGGTATGTTTGGCTTCAGATATTGCTTATTGCTCTTACGATGAACATTCTGCGTATGCGCGTCGATGTGCAGTCTAATTTACTCTAGTTTAACCACACTTATACTGCTAACAACATCTGTGCGAACACGCCAGATGAAATGTTTGCCCTCACTCAAGGGCTTGCGTACCATAGCGATGAGAAAGTGCTCATTTTACCGGATAAGTTATGGATAAGCCTGCGTTTTTAATTACTCTCGATACTGAAGGGGATAATCTTTGGCGCAATCGCAGCGGCAAGGTTACCACGCGAAATGTTCAGTTCCTGCCGCGCTTTCAGGCTTTATGTGAGAAATACGGGTTTAAACCTACCTGGCTAACCAATTACGAAATGGCGAGCGATGCGGCTTATGTTGAATTTGGTCGCGATCTACTGGCGCGCGGGCAAGGTGAAATCGGCATGCATCTTCATGCATGGTATAGCCCGCCGGAATACGCGTTGACCGATGATGACTGGCGCTATCAGCCTTATTTGATTGAATTTCCTGAAAATATTTTGCGCGACAAGGTCGCATACATGACCGATTTGCTGGAAAGCGCTTTTCAGCAGAAGATGACTAGCCATCGAGCCGGACGCTGGGCTTTTGATGAAGTTTACGCCCGAGCATTGATTGACAATGGTTATCTGGTTGATTGCTCCGTCACACCGCGCGTGGATTGGCGCAATTCATCTGGTGCGCCGCAAGGCAAAGGCGGCACCGATTACAGCCGTTTCCCCGATCATGCTTATTACCTTGATGTTCATGACATTTCCCGCGCAGGTGACAGTCCGTTGTTAGAGTTGCCGATGAGCATTCAATACCGCTATGGCACATTCACTAATCAGCTGAAAAAAGTGTGGAATGACGTACGCGGCAAGAAACGGGGTCCCTCTGTCAACTGGCTGCGTCCGGTTGGGGGCAATGTGGCGCAGATGAAGCAGGTGGTTGAGCAAACACTTAGCCAGGGAAATGATTACGTCGAATTCATGCTGCATTCATCAGAATTCATGCCTGATGGCAGCCCCACATTTAAAAATGAAGCTGACATTGAGCGCCTTTATGATGATTTAGAGCAGCTTTTCAGTTGGTTACAATCACGTACTCAGGGTATGACGCTGACGGAATATGCGCTGCAGAAGAGAAACAGCGCTATCTAGCGGAGCGGTATAAATTTATACCGCAATTTCTTTCATCATCGTTGCAACATCTGCGGCTTGAATATCCGCCATGCTGTGTCCTTGCGCAGGGCGCAGCACGTACTGATTCTTACCATAACCACCTATCAACCCCGGATCGGTTGGACCGTAAAGTGTGATATTCGGACGATCCAGCGCCGCCGTAAGGTGACTCAAACCGGTATCCACCGACACCACCGCACGCGCGCCGGCTAGCTGCTGCGCTACCTGCTCCAGCGTTAATTTTGGCAGTACTTCAACATGAGCGAACCCTTCGGCCAGACGCTGTGCGCGTTGATGTTCATGCTCAGCGCCCCACGGCAACTTCACGCGCAAACCTGTTGGCTGCACTAACTCAATCAGCGCACGCCAGTGTGATTCCGGCCAGTGTTTGTTATCACGCGTGGTGGCATGCAGAAACACCAGATAAGGCTGAGCGTTGTCTGGCAGCGTAGAACGGAAATGGCCAGCAATCGCATAATCGCCCTGCGTGGTGGGCTTTTCATAGCCGAGGCTTTTGGCAAACAGCTCGCGCGTACGTTCCACCGCATGCTGCTCCTTGTTGATTTCATGGCGTTTGTCATACCACCAACTGGCGAAAGGTTCACGCGCACTGCGGCTGTCTTGTCCGTGCTTCTCGCCTTTTGCCAGGCGCGTAACCAGCGCGGCGCTTTTGATCAGGCCTTGCGCATCCAGCACCACATCATACTGACGCGATTGCAGCTCACGCTTAAATTGCACACGCTCTTCACGCTGCTGGCTGCCGAACCAGTGCTTGCGCCAGCGGCGAATCGCCACCGGCAGCACTTTATCGACCGCCGGATGCCAGGCTGGGATTTGAGCGAAGTTCTCTTCAACCACCCAATCAAACCTGATGCCAGGAATCGCCTGCATCGCATCTGTCAGCGCCGGTAAGGTGTGCAGCAGGTCTCCCATTGAGGAAGTTTTAACAATTAAAACGTGCATCTTTACTCCTGCACCGGATGCAACAGCGCGCTCAGTTCCTGATGAACGCGCGCTGGCTGAATATCGATCAGGCTCTGGTGATAACCTTGCTCGGCATCACCTTTGCGGACTTTGTGATAACCGGTGATCAAACGAATAATGCGCGCATGTTGGGACAACGGCGGCGTGAAGTCCGGGCTGCTTGGGCCATACAGCGCCACCAGCGGACGATTCAATGCAGCAGCGATATGCATCAGGCCGGAATCGTTACTGATTACCGCCGCGCAATTCGCTAACAGAATCACCGCTTGCTCCAGTTGCGTCTCACCGGCCAGATTTTTGCAGTGCGCACGCGCCACTTCAGACAGCGTCTGCACAATGGTGTCGCCAGTTTCGCGGTCTTTCGCTGAACCGAACAGCACCACCTGATAACCTTCGCCAATCAGCTGCTCTGCCAGCGCGGCATAATGGTAGTGTGGCCAGCGCTTCGCCGGGCCAAACTCTGCGCCTGGGCAAAAGCCGATCACCGGGCGATCGGCCGACAGCGCAAAATGTGCCGCCGTCATCTGCTTTTCATCGTCATCAACACGCAATTGCGGCCACAGCAATGGCTGTGGCAGCTGCTGCGCGGAAGCAACCGGTTTGTCATAGCCGAGCGCCACATAGCGCTCAACCATCAACGGAAAGGCCGCTTTGTCCAGCAGGCGCACATCATTCAACACGCCATAGCGCATCTCGCCGCGCCAGCCAGTGCGACGTTTGATCCCGGCGAAAAACGGCACCAGCGCAGATTTGAAGGAGTTCGGCAGCACGTAGGCGCGGTCGTAGCCGCTGGCCTGCAGGGTTTTCCCCAAACGACGACGTTCGCCTAGCGCTAATGCGCCATGGCCGAGCGGCATCGCCAGCGCCTGATTCACTTCCGGCATACGCGACAGCAATGGGCGGCACCATGCCGGCGCCATCACGTCGATTACCGCTTCAGGATGCTCAGCCTTGAGCGTGCGATAGAGACTTTGCGACATCATCATATCGCCGACCCATGATGGGCCAATAACCAGAATTTTCATCGCTGCTGCCGATTTCCTTATGCGTTACGGTTCAGCCAGGCCATATATTCGCCCACGCCTTGCGCGACGGTTTTAAACGGCTTGTCGTAACCGGCCGCACGCAGATTGGTGAGGTCGGCTTGGGTAAACGCCTGATAACGGCCTTTCAGCTTGTCCGGGAACGGAATGTATTCAATCTGGCCCTTCTGATGGAAGTTAAGCACCGCATCAGCCACTTCCTGGAAAGATTCAGCGCGCCCGGTACCGCAGTTGTAGATACCGGAAACACCGTTTTCCCAGCACCACAGATTTACCGCCACCACGTCATCAACGTGGATGAAGTCGCGGCGGAAATCGTCGCTGCCTTCGAACAGTTTTGGATTTTCACCGTTGCTGATTTGCGTGTTGAGGTGGAACGCGACGCTCGCCATGCCGCCTTTGTGGCCTTCACGCGGACCGTACACATTGAAGTAACGGAAGCCGCACACCGGCGATTCGGCTTCAGGCAGAATCTGGCGCACATAGTGATCGAACAGCATTTTCGAGTAACCGTATACGTTCAGCGGCTGCTCGTACTGGCGCTCTTCGATGAAGTTCTCATTGCGGCCGCCGTAAGTGGCCGCAGAAGAGGCGTACAGGAACGGAATTTCACGCTCGAGGCAGAAGTGCAGCAGATCTTTCGAGTACTGATAGTTGTTATCCATCATGTACTTGCCGTCCCACTCGGTGGTCGCGGAACACGCACCTTCGTGAAAAACGGCTTCGATGGGGCCGAGATCTTCGCCAGACATGATGTAGCTGAGGAATTCCTCTTTATCCATGTAATCAGCGATGTCGAGATCCGCCAGATTCACGAACTTGGTGCCATCCTTCAGATTATCCACCACCAAAATGTCGGTCAGACCGCGATCGTTCAGCGCTTTAACAATGTTGCTGCCAATCATGCCAGCGCCACCGGTTACGATAATCATATGCTTTGCCTTTAAAGAGTTGGGGTAAACAGGAGGTTTCACCCACGAATGCCTATCATCATAACATTTCAGCCAGACGCAGGCAGCCAGATGACTCCGTAAGCGCTGCACAAATCCTGTCCGCAGCGTGAACTATGCTGCAAAACCGAGATATTGATGGCTGAAATATCGTCTATTCGCTTTTCGATCAGTAATATGTGCCAAAATTTTGCTATCTGAGGAGCAGAATCATGTCCAGTCAGTTTTATTCGCAAATTCGTCAACAACTTGAGACAACACGTCAGGACGGATTGTTCAAACGAGAACGCACCATCACATCGGCACAGCAGGCAGAAATCAACGTTGCCAACAGCCCGCCCGTTATCAACTTTTGCGCCAACAACTATTTGGGTTTAGCCAATCATCCGGCATTGATCCAGGCGGCGAAAGACGGCATGGATTCGCACGGTTTTGGCATGGCCTCGGTGCGCTTTATCTGCGGCACGCAGGACATCCACCAACAGCTGGAACATAAGCTGGCTGAGTTTCTCGGCATGGAAGACGCGATTCTGTTCTCGTCCTGCTTTGATGCCAACGGTGGCCTGTTTGAAACGCTGCTCAGCGCTGAAGACGCGATTATTTCCGACGCCCTCAATCACGCCTCGATCATTGATGGCGTGCGTCTGTGCAAAGCGCAGCGCTATCGTTACGCCAACAATGACATGAGCGAGCTGCGTGCGCGTTTACAGGAAGCACGCGATAAAGGCGCGCGTCACATCCTGATTGCCACCGACGGCGTGTTCTCGATGGATGGCGTGATCGCCAATCTGCAGGGCATTTGCGATCTAGCCGATGAGTTCGATGCGCTGGTGATGGTCGATGATTCTCATGCGGTGGGCTTTGTCGGTTCTGCCGGACGCGGCACGCACGAATATTGTGACGTGATGGATCGCGTCGACATTCTGACCGGCACGCTGGGCAAAGCGCTGGGTGGTGCATCGGGCGGCTACGTGGCAGCGAAGAAAGAAGTGGTTGAATGGCTGCGTCAGCGCTCGCGTCCGTATCTGTTCTCCAACTCGCTGGCGCCGGCAATTGTTGCCGCCTCGCTGCGCGTGCTGGAGCTGCTAAGCGAAGGCGACGGTTTACGTCAGCGCCTGTGGGAAAACGCCCGCTTCTTCCGCGAGAAAATGACTGCTGCAGGTTTCACGCTGGCCGGCGCCGATCACGCCATCATCCCGGTAATGCTGGGCGATGCCAAAGTGGCGCAGCAGTTTGCCAACCTGTTGCAGCAGGAAGGCATCTACGTCACCGGCTTCTTCTATCCGGTGGTACCGCAAGGCCAGGCGCGTATCCGTACGCAGATCTCTGCCGGACATACGCAGGCGCAGCTGGAGCACGCCGTGGCTGCCTTTACCCGCATTGGTCAACAGCTGGGCGTTATTTCAGGAGCAAGTAAATGAAAGCACTCGCCAAATTAAAAGCCGAAGAAGGCATTTGGATGGTTAAGGACGCGGCGATTCCCGAACCCGGCCATAACGACCTGCTGATTAAGATTCGTAAAACTGCTATCTGCGGCACCGACGTACACATCTATAACTGGGACGACTGGTCGCGCAAAACCATTCCAGTCCCGATGATCACCGGCCATGAATATGTGGGCGAAGTGGTAGGAATGGGTCAGGAAGTTAAGGGCTTTGCCGTGGGCGATCGCGTTTCCGGTGAAGGTCATATCACCTGCGGCCATTGCCGCAACTGCCGCGCCGGACGCACGCATCTGTGCCGCAATACGGTAGGCGTTGGCGTCAATCGTCAGGGCTGTTTCGCTGAATATCTGGTGATTCCGGCATTTAACGCCTTCAAAATTCCTGACAACATTTCCGATGAACTGGCGGCGATTTTCGATCCCTTCGGCAATGCGGTGCATACCGCGCTGTCGTTCGATTTGGTAGGCGAAGATGTGCTGATTTCCGGTGCTGGGCCAATTGGCATTATGGCGGCGGCGGTGTGTAAGCACGTCGGCGCGCGCCATGTGGTGATCACCGACATCAACGACTATCGCCTCGAACTGGCGCGCAAAATGGGTGTAACGCGCGCCGTGAACGTGGCGCAGGAAAATCTGCGTGACGTGATGGCTGAACTCGGCATGACCGAAGGCTTTGATGTGGGTCTGGAGATGTCCGGTGCGCCAGCGGCGTTCCGCACTTTGCTGGAAGTGATGAACCACGGCGGTCGCATCGCGCTGCTCGGCATTCCGCCGGGCGAGATGTCCATCGACTGGAATCAGGTAATCTTTAAAGGCCTGTTCATCAAAGGCATCTACGGCCGCGAGATGTTCGAAACCTGGTACAAGATGGCGGCGCTGATTCAGTCTGGCCTCGATCTCACGCCGATCATCACCCATCGCTATCACATTGATGAGTTCCAGCAGGGCTTTGATGAGATGCGTTCGGGACGATCCGGCAAAGTGGTGTTGAGCTGGGATTAAACCTTTCTCCGGCCTGATGGCCGGAGAATTTCAGGACTGCTGTTTTTCCGCATCCGTCAGATAACGTACTTTGCGCGTATAATCCTGGCCTCTAAAAGTGAGAGGCTGAGTGGGATCATGTAAATACTTTTGCCATTCACTCAATGGAAAACCACCATGCGCGCCAATGACTTCTGCGGGGATTGTCGCCGGGGTGCCACCAATCTTTTTTGACACAGGCCAATTCGCCCATTCACCTAAATTAACTGTGCGTAGATCCAGCATATCCAATAAGGCGGCAAGAGGAAGCTGATCTGTCGGCGGTTGACTATCGTTCATTAATTCCCAGGTGTCCTGAAATAGCGTTAACCATAGTGGACAAATGCGTTTCCAGGTTTGTCGGGTTGCCGCCAAATAGGCGCCATTAACGTGGTCTTCAAAATAAGGTCTTATTGACGGCCGGTAATAGGCGGGAATGGCATGTTTTTCTGCACCCTCCAGCTTGGCGATCATTTTTCCGTTACGGAAACTAGAATAAAGGTGACCTGCATGCATGCGAATATCGGGGGATTTAAGCAAATTCAGATCCGAATCAATCATTAAAATACCGTTACCTTTTGCTTGTAAAGGCGCCTGAATTTTAATTAAACGGCTGCGGTAGATTTGCTTGTAACGATAGCTCTCTTCACGATGAGGAACATCTAACGTTACCACACGACTATTGTGTGGAAGTTTGCCAAAAACCTGCACAGGCTGATCGCTAACGATAACAATCTCTTTCATTTCGGGCGCAAACCGACTGGCAAACTCGGCGCTTAATAACGCTTCTTCAACATAGTCAGCACCGGTACAAGGTATGACAACAGAGGTAACCGGAACATCGCCCTGCGTACTGCTTTGCGAATAGGGGATATTATGACGCCCACGAATATGCCGACGATTTTTGTTTAAAAAATCAAACATCCGTTTTCCTTTCAATACTCTTATCCAATATCATTTCAACCCCCGCGACATAGTGTTCAATCGCGTAGCATTCACGCACGCGTAATTCCGCAGTACTAATCAGTCGCTGGCGCAAGCTTGCATCTTTCCATAAGGCGGTAAGATGAGCACTTAATTGCTTAACATCGCCATATTCAAAAATTAATCCAGTCTCATTATGGTTAATTAACTCTGAGGTGCCCACGATATTCGAACCAATAACGGCCGTTTTCACCAGCATGGCTTCCAGCACTACGCGCGGTAAGCCTTCACTGCGCGAGGCGAGAATAAAGGCATCAAACGCTGCGAGGTAATCCAGCGGGTTGTTTTGAAAACCGGTAAAAACAACATTCGTTTCAATGTTTTCTTTAAGTGCCAGCTGAACCAGATTTTCATGTTCCGGCCCGGAACCCACCACCACCATTTTCCATTTAGCTTCAGGATGCATGCGTTTAAATTGGCCTAGCGCCTGGAAAATATGATGATTCGCTTTACGTGTAATAAGGGATCCGATCGAGCCAAAAATAAAAGTATCAGGCGAATAAGCAAAGCGCTCGCGCACTTTCTCGTGATCCGGTAAGGCCTGATGGATATCGATGGCGTTTGAAACAGTAAAGCAACGCTGCGCATCAACCCCGCTCTGGCGCAGCGTCTGGTTTACGCCATGCGAAACCGCGATAACGGCATCAACACGTTCATTAACCATCTCGACCAGCGCAGAGTTCATTTGCGGCTCAATGCGGCAGTGTTGTATTAACGCAACCGGCATACCCTGAACAGCGCGATAGCCTTCAACATTGGTGCTGGGCTGATTATTCATATACAGCGCGTCATATTGCCCTGCATGCAAAATTGATGAAATCTGTTTTGCGTTTGGCAACACACGCCATTTTTCATCAACCCGACCAATCATCTGCTTCTTCAGCGAACGGTTAAAAATGAATAGCGTGCGTAACAGCTCTTTAGCGATTTTCGCCCATTTCGGCTGACGACGCTGGGCGATAAAAACCACCGGAATGCCAATCGAATTGAGAATTGACTCAACAGTTTCACTGTTGCCGCGAGAATAGTTGTTATAGAAGCAGCAGGTAATATCAAATTTCTGTCGATCAATGCGCTTGAGCAACTCGAGCATACTGTTGGTACCGCCGCCCCATTCGCGGCCGGTATCCAATAGCAGAATTTTTCTTCTCATTGAATTTCCTATTCCCGATCTCAGAAGAGCTGCTTTATTGACTGAACCAATGGGCTTTGCACAATGCTTTCACTGATCAACTCAACGGCGTGGCTCTGCGGCACTGGCGCCAACGGTTTGTTCGGTTTACATACGCCTGGCGCGCGGAAGCGTTGAGGCTGCGTTTTGGATGGCGGCGGAGTCGTGCCCTGATGCAGCGGCTCATTCAGTAACTGGCTTGGCCGCACTAACGTGATATCGGCGGGTAATGTCGGCAGCATCTGCTGCAGGACGCGCACCGTCGTGGGATGCGGATGGCCAATGGCGATGGCATAACCATCGCGTTGCGCCAGTTTCACCGCGCGGGTAAACTGTATGCGAATTGAAGCTTCATCCTGGCTATCATCAAGGAACACGCGACGTTTCAGTACTTTAACGTTGGTGCCTTGCGCGGCCGGGATCGACTGACTGTTGCCAATCGTCATGCTATCGAGAAAGTAGTAGTTGTAGTGATTGAGCACCTGCATCACTTTCTGCATGCCGGGCAGGCTGGATGTCATTTTGCTGCCCATATGGTTATTCAGGCCGACGGCGTAAGGCACTTTGCCGCTGGCTTCACGAATAATCCGCTCGATTTCCGTGCTGCTCATCTCTGGCGTTAGCGTGTTTTTCTCCAGCGGCTGTTTGCTGAGCGGTGCCATCGGCAGGTGAATCAGCACTTCGTGACCGCCCTGATGCGCTTTCGTCGCCATCTCACGCGCATGTGGCGCATTCGGCAGGACCGCAACGGAAATCGCAGTAGGCATCTGCAGCACTTTATTCTCTTCTTTTGGCCGATAACCGAAGTCGTCGATCACGATGGAGAGTTTACCCGCATGAGCGGAAAGTGATAGAAACAGGCCGCACAGGGCGGCCGAGAGCTTAGAGGGTTGAAACAAAACTTATCTTCCTAACCACGGTAGTGGATTGACGGCCTGTCCCTGGCGTCGGATTTCAAAGTAGAGCGAAGGCGTGCCGCGGCCGCCGCTGGTGCCCACAAGGGCGATAGGCTGTCCTGCCTTCACCTGAGCACCCACGCTCACCAGTGCGCTTTGGTTGTAGCCATAAAGGCTCATATCACCTTTACCGTGTTCCAGAACCACAACCAGACCATAGCCTTGTAGCCAGTCGGCCATCAGTACGCGTCCGTCTGCGATGGCTTTCACTTCAGTGCCTTCTGGCGCATCAACCACCAGACCTTTCCAGCGCAATTCGCCCTGCATCGATTCACCAAAGCGATGTTCAATGCGTCCACGTACCGGCCAAACCGCTTGCCCGCCGGGCTTGCCTAATCCGCCGGTACGCGCCATCAGCTCACGCTCACTCTGCGTTGGCTGATAGCTTGATCCTTTGGCTTTCGCCTGTGCCTGACGTTGACGCACTTTTTCCGCCTCGCGCGCTTCCCGTTCGGCACGTTCACGCGCTTCACGCTCAGCCTTGGCGATTTTGCTCTGCAATCGGCTTTCGTTCTCACGCATCTCAACCAGGTCAGCCTGATCTTTCTCCAGCGAGCTTTCCAGTGCGGTGAGCGTTTTCTTACGCGCCGCGCTAGCTGCTTCCAGCTTGTTTTGCTGCGTCTGCTGCTGAGCTAACAACGATTTTTGCTGATCCTGTTTACCCTGCAATGATTGGCGCTGTTCCGCTAATTGCTGTTGGGTTTGCTTGAGATCGTCGATGTTTTTCTGGCGTGCGGCGTTGAGATAGCCGAAATAGGCAAGAATACGCTCACTGCGCTGGGCTTCTTCGCCACCAAGCAGCAACTGTAGACCATTATGCTGTCCCTGACGAAAGGCGGCATCAAGCTGTTGTGCCAGCAGTTTTTCCTGCTGCGCTTGCTGCTTTTCCAGCCGCGAAATAGAGGAGGTGACCTGCGCGATTTCACCTTCGAGCGTGCTGAGGCTGTTACGCGTTTCGCGCAGCTGACGGCTGGCCTGCGCAATCACTTTTTCCTGACTCTGCAGTTGATCCAACAGCTTACTGCGCTGCACTTTCTGTGCTTTAACGCTTTTCTCTTTCTCGGCGATATCCTGCTGAATAGACTTCAACTGCGTTTTACTGTCATCCGCACTGCGAGCGGCAGCAGGAAGTAATAATGTGCCTGCCAGAAGCAGACTCAGGGAGATTTCGGACCAGCGGAATGACAACGGAAGCGCAGTGCCGTTGTGACGGGTCCTTGTGTGTGTAACGGTCGCTTTTCCCTTCATAGTCGATAATTATTCCACGATGAACAGCCGCTTACCAGTTAGCCCGGCCGGGTTTTACTTTGCTAAAAATATCTGTACCGAGCTTACCGGCATAAACTTTGTCTTAATTTTGGGATTAGAACACTTTTTTTGGAAAATGACGCACAAATCGTAACTCTGTCCCCTTAGCGACTGTACATGCGAAGTGGCGCAGGTATACTCAGAACCCTTGTTTTAGCTTATCAGCCCGGTTTGGAGTCGTTACCCCTCATGCAAGAAATTATGCAGTTTGCAAGCAATCACCCCATCCTCAGTCTGGCATGGGTTGCTTTACTCGTTCTCGTGATTGTGACCACCGTTAAAGGGATGTTCTCTAAAGTAAAAACCATCAGCCGTGGTGAAGCAACCCACCTGATTAACAAAGAGGACGCGGTGGTGGTAGACGTTCGTTCACGTGACGATTACCGCAAAGGACACATTTCTGGGGCTATCAACGTAGCGGCAGCAGACATCAAAAAAGAGAGCTTTGGCGAGCTGGAAAAGCACAAGTCACAGCACATAATTGTAGTTTGCGCGACCGGTCAAAGTGCGGGCGAATCTGCGGCGAAATTGAGCGCAGCGGGCTTCGAGAAAGTCTCCGTACTGAAAGATGGCGTGAGCGGCTGGAGTGGTGAAAACCTGCCACTGGTGCGCGGTAAATAACTTCTTCGAGGTAACCGTATGGCAAATGTAGAGATCTACACCAAAGTCACTTGTCCTTATTGCCACCGTGCAAAGGCGTTGTTGGATCAGAAAGGCGTGTCGTACCAGGAGATTCCCATTGACGGGAACGCGGCGAAACGTGAAGAGATGATTCAACGCAGCGGTCGCACGACGGTGCCACAAATTTTTATTGATGCGCAGCACATTGGCGGCTGTGACGATCTTTACGCGCTGGATGGGCGTCAGGGACTTGATCCTTTACTCCAGGCATAACTTTTCGGTCAGACAATTTTAACTCACAGGATTTAGACACATGTCAGAGCAAAGCAACAGCGAAATGCAGTTCCAGATTCAACGTGTTTACACCAAAGATGTTTCTTACGAAGCGCCAAACGCACCGCAGGTTTTCCAGAAAGAGTGGGAACCGGAAGTGAAGCTGGACCTGGACACCGCCTCTTCTCAGCTGGCTGATGGCGTTTTTGAAGTCGTTCTGCGTGTTACCGTAACCGCAACCGTTGGCGAAGAGACCGCATTCCTGTGCGAAGTTCAGCAGGCGGGTATTTTCACCATTAGCGGTATCGAAGGCACGCAGATGGCACATTGCCTCGGTGCTTACTGCCCGAACATTCTTTTCCCGTATGCACGCGAATGCGTAACCAGCCTTGTGTCTCGTGGTACTTTCCCGCAGCTCAACCTGGCGCCAGTTAACTTTGATGCGCTGTTTATGAACTATCTGCAGCAGCAAGGTGAAGGCGAAGCGCCACATCAGGATGCCTGATGACTACACTCAATGCTTCAATTAGCGTCATCGGTGCCGGCTCGTACGGCACCGCATTGGCCATCACGCTGGCCCGTAACGGCCATCCGGTTCTGCTCTGGGGCCACAATCCTCAAAGCGTGGCGCAGCTGCAAGCTGACCGCTGCAATACCGCTTTCCTGCCCGATGTGCCTTTCCCTGATAATCTCGTTCCCGAAGCCGATCTGGCTACCGTGGTTAATGCCAGTCGCGATCTGCTGGTCGTGGTGCCGAGCCATGTATTTGGCGACGTGCTGACGCAGCTTAAACCGCATTTGCGTGCCGATTCACGGATTGTCTGGGCGACCAAAGGACTGGAAAAGGAGACCGGCCGTTTGCTGCAGGATGTGGCGCGTGAAATCCTCGGCGATGCCATTCCGCTAGCGGTGATTTCCGGACCCACCTTTGCCAAAGAGCTGGCTGCTGGCATGCCTACGGCCATCGCACTGGCATCGACTGATGCGGAGTTCGCTGACGACCTGCAGCAGAAGCTGCACTGTGGTAAAAGTTTCCGCGTCTATAACAATCAGGATTTCATCGGCGTGCAGTTAGGCGGCGCGGTGAAGAACGTGATTGCGATTGGTGCGGGGATTTCTGACGGCATCGGCTTTGGTGCCAACGCGCGTACTGCCTTAATCACCCGTGGTCTGACGGAAATGAGCCGTCTCGGCGCAGCGCTGGGTGCCGATGCCACCACCTTTATGGGCATGGCCGGTTTAGGCGATTTGGTGCTGACCTGTACCGATAATCAGTCGCGCAACCGTCGTTTCGGCATGATGCTGGGGCAAGGTGAGAGCGTAGACGATGCGCAACGCATTATCGGACAAGTTGTAGAAGGCTACAGAAACACTAAAGAAGTCAAAGCATTGGCCGCGCGTGTCGGCGTAGAAATGCCGATTGCTGAGCAGATTTATCAGGTGCTCTATTGCGGAAAATCAGCGCGAGAGGCAGCATTGACCTTACTTGGTCGTGCAAGGAAGGACGAAAACAGCCAAAGCTGAAGCAGGATGCGCCAGCGTCACCACCTGTAGCGCCCCATCAGGCGCTTTTTTTATCGGGAGCAAACAGCAATGTCGTCTGAAGAGTTAGAACTGGTCTGGAACCATATCAAAGCCGAAGCCAGAGCACTGGCCGACTGTGAACCGATGCTGGCCAGCTTTTACCATGCGACATTGCTTAAACACGAAAACCTCGGCAGTGCGCTCAGCTATATGCTCGCCAACAAGCTGGCGAACCCGATCATGCCCGCTATCGCTATTCGCGAAATCGTGGAAGAAGCCTATCGTGAAGACCCAGAGATGATTGTCTCCGCGGCCTACGATATTCAGGCTGTGCGTCAGCGCGATCCCGCTGTTGATAAATACTCCACGCCGCTGCTCTATCTCAAAGGTTTCCACGCCTTACAGGCCTATCGTATTGGTAACTGGTTATGGAGAGAAGGTCGCCGCGCACTGGCGGTTTATCTGCAGAACGAAATTTCCGTCTCGTTTGCCGTAGACATTCACCCGGCGGCACGCATCGGTCGCGGCATCATGCTTGACCACGCCACCGGCATTGTTATCGGCGAAACGGCGATCATCGAAAATGATGTTTCAATCCTGCAATCGGTGACGCTCGGCGGTACCGGTAAAACCAGCGGCGATCGCCATCCGAAAATCCGTGAAGGTGTGATGATTGGCGCAGGTGCCAAGATTCTCGGCAACATTGAAGTGGGACGCGGTGCGAAAATCGGTGCCGGTTCCGTTGTCCTGCAGCCTGTACCGCCGCATACCACGGCGGCCGGCGTGCCAGCGCGCATTGTCGGTAAACCGACCAGCGATAAACCGTCGATGGATATGGATCAGCATTTCAACGGCGCGGGCTTTGAGTACGGCGACGGCATCTAGCCTCTGATCAGCGCGCCAGCATAATCGAGCTGGCGCCACGCTTCATACACCACCACAGATACCGCATTAGACAGATTCATGCTGCGGCTTTCCGCCATCATCGGAATACGGATTTTCTGCTCAGCGGGTAGCGTGTTGAGGATTTCTGCGGGTAAACCGCGACTCTCCGGACCAAACACCAAATAATCACCCTTTTGATAACTCACCGCGCTGTGCGCAGGTGTTCCTTTGGTGGTGAGCGCGAACATGCGCTGAGGCGTTTCCGTCGCCAAAAATGCTGCGTAATTAGCGTGTTTTTTTAAGGCGGTATATTCGTGGTAATCCAGCCCGGCGCGGCGAAGTCGCTTATCATCCCAGGCAAAGCCCAGCGGTTCAATCAGGTGTAACTGGAAACCGGTATTTGCGCACAAGCGAATGATGTTGCCGGTATTTGGCGGAATTTCAGGTTCAAATAAGACAATGTTTAGCATAAGGCCCCCAGAAACGAGGGCCGAAGCATAACAAATTATTGACGGGCGGAGTACAGCGGCAGCCACAGCGTGAGGCGTAAACCGCCGAGCGGACTGTCATCGGCTTTGACCCAGCCGCGATGCTGCTGAATGGCCGTTTCGACAATCGCCAGGCCCAATCCGGTGCCGCCTGATTCACGATCGCGCGCCTCATCGGTGCGGTAGAACGGACGGAAAATCTGCTCGCGATCTTCTGGGCTGACGCCCGGACCATCATCATCGACGTGGATGGTGATGCCTTCGATATCCACCGAGAAGCTGACGCTGATATGCGAATTCGAATAGCGCAGCGCATTACGCACGATATTCTCCAGCGCACTCTCCAGCGCATGTGGATTACCGTACAGCGGCCACGGGCCAGGCGGATAGGGCACTTCCATCAGTTTGCCCATCTGCTCGGCTTCAAATTTGGCATCTTCCAGCACGCCGTTCCACAGCTGGTTGGCCTTCATTGCCTCGCTAACCAGCGCGTTATTGTGCTGAGTGCGTGACAGCACCAGCAGATCGTTAATCATGCCATCAAGACGCTGCGCTTCCGTTTCGATGCGCTGCAGCTCTTTACCTTCACCATTACGGCGACGCAGTAACGCGGTTGCCAGCTGCAAGCGAGTCAACGGCGTACGCAGTTCATGGCTGATATCCGATAGCAAACGCTGTTGCGCCGTCATCATGCGTTCGAGTGCGCTAACCATTTGGTTGAAACTCGAACCCGCTGCCAGAAACTCTTGCGGCCCCGATTCCAGTTCCGGATGCTGACGCAAATTGCCGCTTGCCACTTCATCCGCCGCATATTTAAGTTTTCGGGCAGGACGCGCCAGGCTCCACGCCAGCCACAGCAGCAGCGGTGAACTTATTAACATGGTGACAATGAGTAGCAACAGCGGGCGGTCAAACAGCAGATTGACGAAATCGAGCTGTGAGCTGGTGGCAGGACGAATCAGGTAGAGCTGATAGTTGTCTTCGCCATCGCGCACCGCGAAAGGCCCAACCATTTCAACGCGACCATACTTTTTCTTTTGTGGGTGATCGGCGTTATCCGACTGCCCAATAAAGTTGCGGATGATCTGCATTTCATTATGCTGCGCGCCAATCACCCGGCCTTCGCTGGTCACCAATAACAAGCGCTGTCCGGGCGGCGCCCATTTGTCGATGGAGCGGAACAAGCGACGCCACCACATTAAGTCGTTTGGCGGATCCTGAGACAGCTCCGCTTCAACGTGCTGTTCAATCATGGTGCCCTGACGCTGCTCGCTTTCCAGTAATGCGGTCATCTGGCGCGAATCGAGTTTGGGCACCATCAAAACCAGCATCAACACCAACGCTAGCGTGAGCCAGAAGATGGCGAAGATGCGGGTGGTTAAACTTCCAATCATGATGCCGAAACCATCAGATAGCCGCGTCCGCGCAGGGTTTTAAACCACGGATGACCATCACGACGTTCCGGCAATTTACGGCGCAGATTAGAAATGTGCATATCGATAGCGCGGTCAAACGGTGTCAGACGTTTGCCCAACACTTCCTGACTCAGGTGCTCACGCGATACCACCTGACCCAGATGCTGTGCCAGCAAATAGAGCAGAGTGAACTCGGTGCCGGTGAGATCCAAGGTTTCGCTATCAAAGCTGGCTTCCTGGCGACCTGGATTCAGGCGCAGGCAGTCGACTTCCAGCGTCGGTGAGCTGTTATCATGCTGCTGTTGCTGCTCGCTCCAGTTTGAACGACGCAAAATGGCACGGATACGCGCCACCAGTTCACGATCGTTAAACGGTTTAGGCAGATAGTCATCTGCGCCCAGTTCAAGGCCCAGAACACGGTCCAGTTCGCTGCCACGTGCAGTCAGCATAATGACCGGAGTTTGGTGCTGTTGGCGTAGTTCTTTCAATGTGTCGATACCGTTCTTCTTCGGCATCATGACATCAAGCAATAACAAGTCCACGGTGTTGTCTAGCAGGTTAAGCGCCTGCTCACCATCGCTTGCCACAATGACTTCAAAACCTTCCATCTCAAGCAGTTCTTTAAGCAGCGAAGTTAATTCGCGGTCGTCATCAACCAACAGGATTTTATTCATTTTTTATTGCCCTCCGCAGGCAAAATACCGTGTTCCTTGACTTGCAATCCAACGCTTTACGTAGTTTTACACCCCCTGACGGATGTTTGCAGCCACCGCCGTACACTGGCTCTCGTTGAATCGCAAAACGGAACGAACTGGGAGTTAACGATGCGCTACTTAACCGCCGTCGTCATTGCCTCAGCGATGGTTCTCAGTCACGCCAGCGCCGAAGCAGCAGACACGACGACGATTGACGAGATGCATCCGAACAGCGGATTGACGACAGGCAGTATGACGCAAAATCCGCAAAGCTACATGTTCGATGGCATTGAGCTGACTGAACAACAGCGGCAACAGATGCGAGACCTGATGCAGCAAGCGCGACACGAACGCCCAACAATCAGCGTTCAAGATATAGAAACTATGCATGACCTTGTCATTGCAGACAAATTTAACGAATCGGCTATTCGACAGCAGGCAGAGAAACAAGCCCGCGCAGCGATAGAACGGCAAGTCGAAATGGCTCGGGTTCGTAATCAGATGTACCACCTGTTAACGCCTGCACAGCAAGCGACATTGCAGAAAAATTATGAGCGACGATTGGCTGAAGTTCGTCGGCTCTCAGGATTGCAGCCATCATCACCGCTGCAAGCAGTGAGTAGTACCAGCAGTAACCAGTAACATAGTATCCCTGTTTTCCTTGCCATAGACACCATCCCTGTCTTCCCCCGCATGATGCGGGGGTTTTTTTTGCTTGTCATTTCTCTCTAACATCATTGTCTTAAAATTCAATCACGCAGCACACTTCTGCCGATGATAAACTTTAGCCATCTTGAGACCTAAAGGCCGCACCGATGAAGCGTGCGACCCGGCGAGGCATAGCATGGATTCTTCCTATGCAAAGTTAGTCAATCGGGCGGCGTTAGCGGCGACTACGCTGGCGACGCTGCTGTTAATCGTGAAAATTTTCGCCTGGTGGCATACCGGTTCAGTCAGCATGTTGGCGGCCTTAGTGGATTCATTGGTGGATATCGCCGCTTCTCTCACCAACTTGCTGGTGGTGCGCTATTCATTACAGCCGGCCGATGACGATCACACCTTCGGCCATGGTAAAGCCGAATCATTGGCCGCGCTGGCGCAGAGCATGTTTATCTCCGGCTCGGCGCTGTTTCTGTTTCTCACCGGTATTCAGCATCTGGCATCGCCCGAAACCTTACATGCGCCGCTGGTGGGCATTGTGGTGACGGTGATTGCGCTGTTTTCAACCCTGACATTGGTTGCCTTCCAGCGCTGGGTGGTGCGTCGCACGCGTAGCCAGGCGATTCGCGCAGACATGCTGCACTATCAATCTGATGTGGTGATGAACGGCGCAATATTGGTCGCCCTTGGTTTGAGCAGCTATGGTTTTGTACGGGCGGATGCATTGTTCGCGCTCGGCATCGGTGTTTACATTCTCTATAACGCCTTGCGGATGGGCTATGACGCGGTACAGGCGCTGCTAGACCGCGTACTGCCCGAGCATGAAACGCAGGAGATCATTAACGTGGTGACCAACTGGCCAGGCGTACGTGGCGCACATGCACTGCGCACGCGGCAATCGGGCCCGACGCGTTTTATCCAACTGCATCTTGAGATGGAAGATCAGTTGCCGCTGGTGCAGGCGCATCAGGTGGCCGATCAAATTGAGCAGGCATTACTGAAGAAGTTTCCCGGCTCAGACGTGATCATCCATCAAGATCCTTGCTCTGTTGTGCCGAGCAATCAGCACGGTTTTTTTCAAGGTTAGCGATTTAAAATCATGCAATTACACAAAAAAAATGACGTAACGCTAACAACTCTGTAAAAAATTTGCGAAAACTTGTCTGACCTGAATCAATTCAGCATCAAGCGTTTGATATACTATTTTGCAACTATTAAGCCATGCGATCGCGAGCTGGTCCACGCCGGACACATGGCAGGAATAATCCTTAGTTTTTGAACAATCCAGAGGTTGTCATGATCAAAAAAATCGGAGTACTGACCAGCGGCGGCGACGCCCCAGGCATGAACGCAGCCATTCGCGGAGTTGTACGTTCCGCGCTGAGTGAAGGACTGGAAGTTTTTGGTATTTACGACGGCTATCTGGGATTGTACGAAGATCGCATGATCAACCTCGACCGCTACAGCGTGTCAGACATGATCAACCGTGGCGGAACCTTCCTCGGTTCCGCACGCTTCCCAGAATTCCGCAACGATGAAGTGCGCCAGACCGCGATTGATAACATGAAAAAGCGCGGCATTGATGCGTTGGTCGTTATCGGCGGTGATGGTTCCTACATGGGTGCGAAGCGCCTGACCGAAATGGGCTTCCCGTGCATCGGCTTGCCGGGCACCATCGATAACGACGTAGCAGGCACCGATTACACCATCGGATACTTCACTGCATTGGAAACCGTGGTTGAAGCGATTGACCGCCTGCGCGACACCTCCTCTTCCCACCAGCGCATCTCCATCGTTGAAGTGATGGGCCGTTACTGCGGCGATTTAACCCTGGCGGCAGCGATTGCCGGCGGTTGTGAGTTCATCGTACTGCCTGAAATCCCCTATACCCGCGAAGAGCTGGTTTCAGAGATCAAAGCGGGCATCGCCAAAGGCAAAAAACACGCCATCGTGGCGATTACCGAGCACATCTGCGATATCGACGATCTGGCGCACTTCATCGAAGCTGAAACCAAACGCGAAACCCGCGCCACCGTTCTCGGTCACATTCAGCGTGGCGGTGCACCTTGTGCCTATGACCGCATCCTGGCATCGCGCATGGGTTCTTACTCCATCGAGCTGCTACTGCAAGGTTATGGCGGCCGCTGCGTCGGCATTCAGAACGAGAAGATGGTGCATCACGACATCATCGACGCGATTGAAAATATGAAGCGTCCGTTCAAACGCGACTGGCTGGATACCGCCAAAAAACTTTACTAATTCCCTGTCAAGGCGCGACGCAACTCGCGCCTTTTTTATACCTGCTCATATTCCCTCCAGTTATAACAGCTTATTTTTAATTCTTTAATCCATGGATAAGTTTGTGTCAGTCTTGTTCTATAACGACCTCGGGAGAGCAAGCAATGAATAAGTGGAGTATTGGTGTCACCCTGTTACTGGCTTCAACCAGTGTTCTGGCAAAGGATATTCAGCTGTTAAACGTCTCTTACGATCCAACCCGTGAGCTGTACGAGCAGTACAACAAAGCGTTTAGCGCGCATTACAAGCAGGAAACCGGCGACAACGTGGTGATTCGCCAGTCGCACGGCGGTTCCGGTAAACAAGCGACCTCAGTGATCAATGGCATCCGTGCTGATGTGGTTACGCTGGCGCTGCAATCTGATGTCGATGCTATTGCTGACCGTGGTCGTATTAATAAAGACTGGATTAAACGCCTGCCGGACAACTCCGCGCCTTACACCTCAACCATCGTGTTCCTGGTGCGCAAAGGCAACCCGAAAGGCATTCATGATTGGCCAGATCTGATCAAACCGGGCGTTTCCGTCATCACACCAAACCCGAAAACGTCGGGCGGTGCGCGCTGGAACTATCTGGCTGCATGGGGCTGGGCGCTGGATCAGAACCATGGCGATCAGGCCAAAGCGCTGGCTTACGTCAAATCGCTGTTTAAGAACGTCGAAGTACAGGATTCGGGTGCACGTGGTGCGACTAACACCTTCGTTGAACGTGGTATTGGCGATGTGCTGATTGCGTGGGAAAATGAAGCCTATCTGGCGGTGGATAAGCTGGGTAAAGACAAGTTTGAAATCGTCACCCCAAGCGAATCGATTCTGGCCGAGCCAACGGTTTCAGTGGTGGATAAAGTGGTCGACGAGCAGGGCACCCGTAAAGTGGCCGAAGATTACCTCAAGTATCTCTACTCGCCGGAAGGCCAGACCATCGCGGCGGAGAATTTCTACCGTCCACGTGATGAAGCCGTTGCGAAGAAATTTGCCAATAAATTCGCCCCGGTAAAACTGTTCACTATCGACAGCAAATTTGGTGGCTGGACGCAAGCCCAGAAAACCCACTTCGCCGATGGCGGCAGCTACGACCAGGTGATGAAGCCATAACGCATAAAAAACGGCCAGCGAGAATGCTGGCCGTTTTGTTTTAGTCCGTGACTTTCATCACCTGCCAGGCGAGGATGCTGGCAGGTGATGAACAGAGGAATCGGGCTATGCAGGGCAGTCGTCGTACCCTGAAGTTACTTACCGCATTATTGGTGCTGTTGATTGTCGGACTGATCGCCGGCGCCATCCATTTCCATAAAAACTCCAACGCCTTGTGGCAGATTATCAGCGAAAAGTGCGTGCCTAACATGGCGGCGACGGGCAAACCCGCGCCATGTCAGCAGGTTAACAGCGCGCAGGGTTACGTCACGCTGAAAGATCTCAACGGTCCGTTACAGTATCTGCTGATACCGATCGAAAAAATCACCGGCATGGAAAGCCCGATCCTTCTTGAACCCGCAACGCCGAACCTGTTTGCCGAAGCCTGGCAGCAACGCACATTGCTGGCGCAGAAGCACGGCGCGCCGATTCCCGATAGCGCGCTGTCGCTGGCCATCAATGCGCAATATGGGCGTACGCAGAATCAGCTGCATATTCATATTTCCTGTCTGCGGCCAGATGTGCGTCAGCAGCTGGACGCGCTGGCTCCGAGGCTAAACGCGCAGTGGCACAGTGAAATGCTGCGTAAGCATCGTTATCTGGTGCGGTCGATTTCTGCGGCAGAACTGGCGCAGCAGAGTGCGTTTATCCGCCTGGCGGATGAAGTGCCGCATGCGCGCACCGAGATGGGGAAATATGGGTTGGCGCTGGCACAATTGCCGGATGGCCGTTTAGCGCTGTTGGCGCTGGAGCGTAACTGGCTGAAATTAAACAGCGGCTCGGCGGAAGAGCTGCAGGATCATAACTGCAGCATATTGCCGCAATAACCCATCTTTCGTAGGGTTGCCATTTATGGCGACCAATAAAAAAGGCGGCTAATCAGCCGCCTTTTTCTGCATAGAAAACGCTGACTTACGCGTTTTTCGCTGCTGCCGCCGCTTTCACGATCACCGTAAATGCATCGGCTTTCAGTGACGCACCGCCAACCAGCGCGCCATCGATATCTGGCTGGGTGAACAGCTCAGCGGCGTTTTTGTCGTTGACCGAGCCGCCGTACTGAATGATCACTTGCTGGGCGATAGCTGCATCTTTCTTCGCGATATGGTCACGAATGAATTTATGCACCGCCTGAGCCTGCGCTGGAGTGGCTGATTTGCCGGTACCGATCGCCCAAACTGGCTCGTAAGCGATCACTGCGCCTTCGAACGCTGCAGCGCCCTGAGTTTCCAGCACGGCGTCGATCTGGCGTGCGCACACTTCTTCCGTTTTGCCCGCTTCGTTTTCTGCGTCAGTTTCACCGATGCACAGAACCGGCACCAGGCCCGCTTCTTTCACGACGGCAAATTTCTTCGCAATGAACTCGTCGCTCTCTTTGTGGTAGGTGCGGCGCTCAGAGTGGCCGATGATGATGTATTTCGCGCCAACGTCTTTCAACATGTCTGCGGAAGTTTCGCCAGTGAATGCGCCAGACAGATTAACGTCAACGTTCTGAGCACCCAGAGCAATGTGGCTACCGGAAATGGCGTGTTTCGCCAGGTCCAGATAGATGGCTGGCGGTGCAATCGCGACGCCACAACCATCAACACCAGACAGCTCTTTGCGCAGGCCTTCAATCAGCTCTTTGGTGATCTGCTTGCTACCGTTCAGTTTCCAGTTACCCATAACCAGTGGATGTCGCATTCTTTCCTCCGCATAACGCGATTCATGAAATAGCGCTGCCATCGGGCAGCGATGTCTGCGAGACAGTATAGAGATCAAATTTGTTGCTGGCTTTGCTTTTCGTCATTTTTGCCGGTGCGATCAGGGCGTCGCGAGCGCCAGTTTTATCGGTTCAACGGCGAAGGTCAAACCCTTGTCGCCGTTGTCTGCCACCACGAAACGCAATGCACCTTCGGTGCGGGCAAAATAGCGCGCGCCTTTACCGGCGCTCAGCAAGGAATCGAGTTTTTTACGCCCATCTTCGGGCGATAAGCCGGGGATGAAGAAGCGCAGCAGAGCGGTCATATAATCCATGGCGCGTGCCTGCGCGGCTTTCATATCGGGGCCGGGAACCGGCAGCCAGGTGATTTGCAGGGTTTTGATTTTGCCAGTGCCTTGCTCCAGCGCCGTTGAGGCATACAGCGTTTCGCTGATTTTGCTGGCGGCACGCGTCAGGTTGCTTTTATCGCCGCGACTATCAATAGCGCGATATTCCTGCAGCAATTCATTGGGATTGGCCGCGTTGTACTTCTCACGGAACTGAGCAACGGTCATATCGAAGGTCGGCGCACCCGCGAGCAGATAGGGCGCAGCAGGCAGATGATCGCTACGATCTAACGCGGGGGCATCCTCCGCCCAGACGGGAAATGTCAGTGCGAGGCCAAGCAGCAGCGCGACTGGCAGGTTGTTCATTGCTTCGGCCCTAAATCATTCACTTAGCCCACGATTAGAACGGTTTTTACCGGGCAAAGTCAAAACCCACACTGGGAAAAATCTTACATTCTTTGTGCCGCGCCGATTACCAGTAATGTTCGCTGGTCATATGGCCGGGTTTACGTTTGAAATGTTTACGCATCTCACGCGTATCTTTCAGTAATTGCTGGGTATCGCGCACCATCTGTGGATTGCCGCACAGCATCACATGGCTGGTTTCGGCCGTCAGCGGCAAGCCGACGGCTCGCTCCAGTTCTCCACTTTCAATCAGCTGCGGCACGCGACCGTGTAGCGAACCGGCGATCTCTTCCCGGCTAACTACTGTTTGAATGTGCAATTTGCCCTGATAGCGCTGCTGCAGTGCTTGCATTAAAGGCAGGAAGCTCAGGTCATCGGCGAAACGCGCGGCATGTACCAGCACAATGTTATCAAAACGATCCAGATCTTCGCCCTGTTGCAGAATCGATAAATAGGGGCCGATCGCCGTGCCGGTCGCCAGCATCCACAGCGTTTGGCAGTCTGGAATTTCGTCGAGCACAAAGAAACCCGCCGCCTCTTTGGTGATCATTACTTGCTCGCCGGGCTGCAACGCCTGCAAACGCGGACTTAGTTTACCTTCCGGCACCGTGACCAGATAAAACTCCAGCAGCGGATCCTGCGGCGCGTTGACGTATGAATAGGCGCGCTGCACGCGCTCACCGTCAATTTCCAGTGCCAGCTTGGCAAACTGTCCCGCCGCAAAGGTATCAATCGGTGCTTCGACGCGCAGGCTGAACAGTGCATCGGTCCAGTTTTTTACTTCTTTAACTTCAGCATTGATCCACTCAGCCATGCTAACTCCTTAATGTTGAATATTCAGGCACATGATTATCATCGTTATCCATCCGGAAAATTTCCAGCCTTGAGCCCAGCAAAGGGCTCTCAGCGACAAACGCAGCGCACAGATCAGCAACTGTAGCGGGCGGTTTACAATCTGGACTACCAACTTGACGGCTTAAGACATACAGCTTTGCCCGCGCCTCTCGATTTGTCACTGAATCCTGATATTTTTGCCGCCATAAATCCGAGGCGGCCTGTTTTGTGCTGCCTATTCTTTGTTTCTCAGGCAGACATTTTGTTCCATGTTGATAAGTAAAACGCAAAATCGCTTTCTGTTATTCATGCTGATCGTGCTGGTGGCGGTCGGTCAGATGGCGCAAACCATCTATGTGCCAGCGATGGCCAACATGGCCGAAACGCTCAATGTGCGCAGCGGCGCGATCCAGCAGGTGATGGCCGCCTATCTGATGACCTACGGCGGATCACAGTTGATCTACGGCCCGCTCTCGGACAGTTTTGGCCGCCGTCCGGTGATCCTGATTGGCATGACGATCTTTGCCGTCGGCGCGTTGATCGCCATGTTCGCGCCCTCGCTCGATATTCTGGTGCTTGGCAGCGCGGTGCAAGGTTTAGGGACCGGCGTAGCGGGCGTGATGGCGCGTACTATGCCGCGCGATCTCTATTCCGGCATAGCTCTGCGTCAGGCGAACAGCCTGCTGAATATGGGCATTCTGGTGAGTCCGCTGCTGGCGCCGGTGATTGGTGCGCTGCTGACGCATCTCTTTGGCTGGCACGCCTGTTTCGCCTTCCTGCTGCTGTTATGCGTCGGCGTCACCGCCTCGATGGCGCGCTGGCTGCCGGAAACGCGTCCTGTTGATACGCCCGCCACGCCATTCCTGCGCCGTTATGTCACTTTGCTG
The DNA here is from genome assembly GCF_031974595.1 of Pantoea sp. CTOTU46764. Taxonomy (NCBI): domain Bacteria; kingdom Pseudomonadati; phylum Pseudomonadota; class Gammaproteobacteria; order Enterobacterales; family Erwiniaceae; genus Pantoea; species Pantoea sp. CTOTU46764. The sequence continues at coordinate 53,476 of NZ_DALYOQ010000011.1, forward strand.
AGCGACGGCAACTTCGTGCGTTATCTGCTGCTGCTGATTGGCGCGCTGGCCGGCATCGCGGTGTTTGAAGCCAGCTGCGGCGTGCTGATGGGCGGCGTATTGGGGCTGGATGGATTAACCGTCAGCATCCTGTTTATCCTGCCGATTCCGGCGGCGTTTTTTGGCGCCTGGTTTGCCGGACGCGAGCAAAAATCCTGGCACACGCTGATGTGGTACGGCGTGAACAGTTGCCTGTTAGCGGGCTTGTTAATGTGGGTGCCGGCTTGGTTTGGCGTAATGAACATCTGGACGTTGCTGGTGCCAGCTGCGCTGTTCTTCTTTGGCGCGGGCATGCTGTTTCCGCTGGCAACCTCGGGTGCGATGGAGCCGTATGCGTGGCTGGCGGGCAGCGCTGGTGCGTTGATCGGTGGTTTGCAGAACCTCGGTTCCGGCGTGGTGGCGTGGCTTTCTGCGCTGTTACCGCAGCACGATCAATCCAGCCTTGGCATGCTGATGTTCGTGACGTCGCTGGTGATGTTACTGTGCTGGTGGCCGCTCTCTCGTCATCCAGAGAGCGGCAAGCAGGCGATTACAGGATAAATTGATGCAGCGCCGCGTCTTTGCGATCCAGATAGTGGATTGACTGGATGCGGCGAATAGTGCGCGATTTGCCGCGCACCAACAGCGTTTCGCTGGTGGCGATGTTGCCGTTACGCGTGATGCCTTTCAGCAAATCGCCGGTGGTGATGCCGGTGGCAGCGAAGATAACGTTATCGTTGCGCGCCATCTGATCCAGTTTCAGTACCTGACCCGCTTCAATGCCCATCTCGGCGCAGCGTTGCAGTTCATTCTCGCCGAGGCGACGATTCTCTTCGCTATCGCCTTTCACTTCGTGACGCGCCAATAAACGCGCCTGCATGTCGCCGTCCATCGCGCGAATGACCGCCGCCGACACCACACCTTCCGGTGCGCCACCGATACCGTACATCACATCCACTTCGCTATCCGGCATACAGGTCAGTATCGAGGCTGCGACATCGCCGTCCGGGAAGGAGAACACGCGCACGCCGAGCTGCTGTAGCTGGGCAATCACCGCATCGTGGCGTGGCTTAGCCAGAATCGATACCGTTAACTGGCTGAGCGGTTTGCCTAATGCCAGCGCGATGTTTTTCAGGTTAATGTCGAGCGGCAGATTGAGGTCAATGGCACCACGTGCGCCCGGTCCAACAATCAGCTTTTCCATGTACATATCAGGTGCGTGCAGGAAGCTGCCTTTGTCTCCCACCGCCAGCACCGCTAGCGCATTGGCCTGGCCCATTGCCGTCATGCGCGTGCCTTCGATCGGATCAACCGCGATATCCACGGCGTCGCCACGGCCGGTACCGACTTTCTCACCGATATACAGCATCGGCGCTTCGTCGATTTCGCCTTCGCCAATCACAATCTGGCCGTCGATATCGATGGTGTTGAGCATAATGCGCATGGCGTGAACGGCTGCGCCGTCGGCCGCATTTTTATCGCCGCGTCCTAACCAGTGATAGCCCGCCAGAGCGGCGGCTTCTGTCACGCGGGAAAATTCAATCGCGAGTTCTCGTTTCATGGTGGCACCTGATAAAAAACAGGCAGGCAGTTTAACACAGCGGGGAAATGTGGCAGGGGGAAAAACCCGCGACAGGGCGCCGCGGGTTAGCAGGATTTTACTCTTCGTCTTCCCACGCTTTGGCGCGAGCGACCGCTTTCTTCCAGCCGGCGTAACGGACGTTACGTTCGGTGGTTTCGATGCTTGGGCGGAACTCACGCTCAATCACCGCTTTAGCGCGAACTTCTTCCAGATCGTTCCAGAAGCCGACCGCTAAGCCCGCCAGATAGGCTGCACCCAGCGCCGTGACTTCACGCACTTCCGGACGCTCAACGCGCGTGCCGAGAATGTCAGACTGGAACTGCATCAGGAAGTTGTTGGCAACCGCACCACCATCCACGCGCAGTGATTGTAGGCGGGTGCCCGCATCGTTCTGCATCGCTTCCAGTACGTCGCGCGTCTGGTAAGCAATCGACTCCAGCGTGGCACGGATGATGTGGTTCGCGTTCGCACCGCGCGTCAGACCGAAAATCGCGCCGCGTGCATACGGATCCCAATATGGCGCACCCAAACCGGTGAAGGCTGGCACCATATACACGCCGTTGGTGTCTTTCACTTTCAACGCGAAGTATTCAGAGTCGGTTGAATCGCTGATCAACTTCATCTCATCACGCAGCCATTGAATCGACGCACCACCGATAAACACCGCACCTTCCAGCGCATAGTTCACTTCGCCGCGTGGGCCGCACGCGATGGTGGTCAGCAGGCCATGCGTTGAGGTCACCGCTTCGGTGCCGGTGTTCATCAGCATGAAGCAGCCAGTGCCGTAAGTGTTTTTCGCCATACCCGGTTGTACGCACAGCTGGCCGTACAGCGCCGCTTGTTGGTCACCCGCGATACCGGCGATTGGAATACGCGTACCGCCTTTACCACCAATGTTGGTCTGGCCGTACACTTCTGAAGAGCCTTTCACTTCTGGCAGCATTTCACGCGGGATATCGAGGATCTCCAGCATGCGCTCATCCCACTCCAGCTTGTGGATGTTGTACATCATGGTACGTGAGGCGTTGGTATGATCGGTGACGTGCACACGTCCCTGCGTCATTTTCCAAATCAGCCAGGTATCAACGGTACCGAACAGCAGTTCGCCGCGTTTGGCACGGTCACGCGCGCCTTCCACGTTATCCAGAATCCACTTCACTTTGGTGCCTGAGAAGTACGGGTTAATCACCAAACCGGTGGTGTGCTGGATATACTCTTCCAGACCCTCTTTCTTCAGCTTGTTACAGTAATCTGCGGTGCGTGGATCCTGCCAGACAATGGCGTTGTAAACCGGTTTGCCGGTCTCTTTATCCCAGACGATGGCGGTTTCACGTTGGTTGGTTATACCAATCGCCGCGATTTGATCGGAGTTAATGTCGGCGTGTGCCAGCACTTCAACCAGCGTTGAGCTTTGTGACGCCCAGATATCCATTGGGTCATGTTCAACCCAACCCGCTTTCGGGTAGATCTGGGTAAATTCGCGCTGAGAAACCGCGACGATGTTGGCATCATGATCAAGCACCACGGCGCGTGAGCTGGTTGTGCCCTGATCGAGTGCAACTATATATTTTTTATCAGTAGTCATTGTGCTTTCCTGATGTGGTATCAATGAAACTTACGCTTTACGCTGCTGAGCGCGCGCAACCGGTTTTTCTGCTGTGCTGGCTTCCGCGACGTTAACTGGCAGATGGCGGCCAATCAGCGAACGGTAACCAAAGGCTCCGAGGCAAGCACCGACCAGCGGGCCAAAAATCGGAACCAGGAAGTAAGGAATATCTTTGCCACCGGTGAAGGCTACGTTGCCCCAGCCAGCGAAGAAGGCGAACAGTTTTGGACCGAAGTCACGCGCCGGGTTGAGTGCGAAGCCGGTCAGTGGACCCATTGAGCCACCGATTACCGCGACCAGTAAACCAATCAACAGCGGAGCCAGCGGACCACGCGGTACACCGTTGCCGTCATCGGTCAGCGCCATGATCACCGCCATTAATACAGCTGTAATCACCATCTCAACCAGGAACGCCTGAGCGACGCTGATGTGCGGGTTCGGGTAGGTAGAGAAGATACCGGCCAGATCGAGGCTTTCAACGCTGCCGCGCACCATTTGATGGCCTGCTTCGTAATCAAAGAACAGATTGTAGTAGAGACCGTAAACCAACGCGGCAGCGCAGAACGCGCCGGCAACCTGCGCCAGAATATAGGGAATAACTTTACGACCTTCGAAATTAGCGAACAGGCACAGCGCGACGGTAACGGCTGGGTTAAGATGCGCACCAGAAACGCCTGCGCTGAGATAGACTGCCATGGAGACGGCTAAACCCCAGATAATACAAATTTCCCACTGACCGAATGACGCACCGGCCAGTTTCAGTGCAGCAACACAGCCTGCACCAAAGAAGATAATCAAACCTGTGCCGAGAAATTCAGCGATGCACTGACCTTTTAGTGTGTTAGTTGTCTGACTCATAATGGCATTCCTGAAGCGAGGTTAAATTTTATCAGTTTTTGTTCTCATCCATGAGTCGCCCAGCTATCAATGTAGGGTTGATGTGAATTTATCGTTAACGAGCATAAACGAGAAATAGCGAAATTGAAAACTGTGTACTCCATCATAAAAATGCGCGTTTTCGCGTCTTTTACGTTGCTTTAAGACCCATTTTTCCCGCTTTGCTGGTCGATGCTGATGTGATCGCGCACACAGATGCGCGAAGATGCGCATTTTTTTAGGCATAGACTGAAAAGTGTTACAGACTGCCCTCGCAAGCCTTGTGCCACTGGACTTGCTGGGTTTGGCTACATACAATCGAGTCATCGTGGCTGAGCGCACCATAATAAGGCATGCACTAGCCCCATCAACGCCTTGCAAGATTTAGGAGAGGTCAGAAAGATGTCATTTGAAGTGTTCGAGAAACTGGAAGCGAAAGTACAGCAGGCGATTGATACCATCACTCTGCTGCAGATGGAAATTGAAGAGCTGAAAGAGCAAAACAATACGCTGAAAAACGAAGTCAGCCAGGCTTCAGGCAACCAGGATGCGCTGGTGCGTGAAAATCAGCATCTGAAAGAAGAGCAGCATGTCTGGCAGGATCGTCTGCGGGCACTGCTGGGAAAAATGGAAGAAGTTTAAGCGTCGATGCTTAAACCAACGGGTGCCGCGGCACCCGTTTTTGTTGCGGCTTACTCGATGTCGAGTGCGTCTTCAGACAGGATGATGCCGGTATTGTCGGCATACAGATGGTCGCCAGAGAAGAAGGTCACGCCGCCGAAGTTAACGCGCACGTCACTTTCGCCAATGCCTTCACCCGCTGCGCCCACCGGAATCGCCGCAATCGCCTGAATGCCGATTTCCAGCTCTTCAAGATCGTCAACCTGACGCACCGAGCCGTAAACCACAATGCCTTCCCACTCATTTTGCGCCGCCAGACTTGCCAGCTGAGCATCGACCAGTGCGCGACGGACCGAACCGCCGCCATCCACCAGCAATACGCGACCCCGACCGTTCTCTTCCAGCAAATCGTAGAGTAAGCCGTTATCTTCGAAACATTTCACTGTGGTGATTTGACCACCGAATGAGCTGCGCCCACCAAAGTTCGAAAAAAGCGGTTCAACAACATTCACAGCTTCGTGGTAGATGTCACAGAGTTCAGATGTATCGTATTTCATGAGGGTTTTCGTCTGTTTGCCACAGGAGCGCTAAGTATATCGCTATCTGGCGATTGTTGGCAAAATCATCAACCGCCAAACAAAGCGTTGCATCAATATCCTGCGTAAAAAAAAGCCCGGCACAGTGGCCGGGCAGCGATTTCGCGGGTGAAGCTTACAGAATGAAGCGGCTGAGATCTTCGTCGGCCACCAGCTCATCCAGATGCTTACCAACGTACTCGGCATCGATAGTGATCGATTCACCGTTACGATCGCTGGCGTCATAGGAGATATCCTCCATCAGACGCTCCAGCACGGTATGCAGACGACGCGCACCGATGTTCTCGGTGGTTTCGTTCACCTGCCATGCGGCTTCGGCGATACGACGTACGGCGTCATCGGTGAAGTCGATATTGACTCCTTCAGTGCCCATCAATGCTTTGTACTGCACGGTAACCGAGGCGTTTGGCTCGGTCAGGATGCGCTCGAAGTCATTGACGGTCAGCGCCTGCAGCTCAACGCGAATCGGCAGACGACCTTGCAGTTCTGGGATCAGATCTGATGGGCTCGCGACCTGGAACGCGCCGGAAGCGATAAACAGAATGTGGTCGGTTTTCACCATGCCGTGCTTGGTGGAAACGGTGCAGCCTTCAACCAGCGGCAGCAGGTCGCGCTGTACGCCTTCGCGTGACACGTCTGGGCCGCCCGCATTCTGGCCGCCGCGCTTACAGATTTTGTCGATTTCATCAATGAACACGATACCGTGCTGCTCAACGGCATCGATGGCATCCTGCTTCAGCTCTTCCGGGTTCACCAGCTTGGCCGCTTCTTCTTCAATCAGCAGCTTCATGGCTTCTTTGATTTTCAGCTTACGCGGTTTCTGCTTCTGGCCACCGAGGTTCTGGAACATCGATTGCAGCTGGCTGGTCATCTCTTCCATGCCTGGAGGCGCCATGATTTCGACGCCAGCCGATGAAGCGGCCAAATCGATCTCAATCTCTTTGTCATCCAGCTGGCCTTCGCGCAGTTTCTTGCGGAAGGACTGACGCGCGGTTGATGGCTCAGCCGCTTGTTCAGCCTGGCCCCAGTTGTTTTTCGCGGGGGGGATCAGCACATCAAGGATGCGCTCTTCCGCCATCTCTTCCGCGCGGTATTTGTTCTTCTCGATCGCCTGGCTGCGCACCATCTTGATGGCAGAATCGGTCAGATCGCGAATGATGGAATCCACCTCTTTGCCGACATAACCCACTTCGGTGAATTTGGTGGCTTCCACTTTGATGAACGGTGCGTTCGCCAGTTTGGCTAAGCGACGGGCGATTTCGGTTTTACCGACGCCGGTAGGACCAATCATCAGAATGTTTTTCGGCGTCACTTCGTGGCGCAGCTCTTCGTCGAGCTGCATGCGGCGCCAGCGGTTACGCAGGGCGATCGCGACCGCCTTCTTTGCGCCGTCCTGGCCGATAATAAAGCGGTTAAGCTCGCTGACAATCTCGCGTGGAGTCATCTCAGACATGATGTTTAGTCCTTAGCCTTAGACGGTAATGCTTCGAAGTTAATATTGTGGTTGGTGTAGATACAGATATCGCCAGCGATGTTCAGCGCTTTCTCCACGATATCGTGCGCACCAATGTCGGTGTTTTCCAACAACGCGCGTGCCGCTGCCTGGGCGTAAGGCCCACCAGAACCAATTGCAATCAGATCATTTTCCGGCTGGATAACGTCGCCGTTGCCGCTGATGATTAATGAGGAGTTTTCGTCGGCCACCGCCAGCAGCGCTTCGAGGCGGCGCAGCATGCGATCGGTACGCCAATCTTTGGCCAGTTCGACCGCCGCTTTCACCAGATGGCCCTGGTGCATTTCCAGCTTGCGCTCAAACAGTTCAAACAGGGTGAAGGCATCTGCGGTACCGCCAGCAAAACCGGCGATCACTTTATCGTTGTAAAGACGACGGACTTTTTTAACGTTGCCTTTCATTACGGTATTGCCGAGCGTAGCCTGGCCATCACCGCCAATCACTACCTGGCCGTTGCGTCGTACACTTACTATTGTTGTCACGGGCAGACCCCTTGTTGCAGTAGAAAAGGAACTCCGCGCACTCGGCGCGGAGTATCATGCAACCAGATATGGGGTAGCTTTGAAGGGTTTCAACCCCCGATAGCGAGGGGAATACAACTTCCGTGGCCGGAACTGTGTAAGCGTTTGACTGTGCTGTCGGCGCTGCTGCGATCTTTGAACGGCCCGATCACCACGCGATTCCAGCCACCGCCGGTCATAATGCGGCTCTCGAATCCTTCAAATGCCAGACCGGCGCGTACAGATTCCGCCTGATCGGTACCTTTGAACGATCCACACTGCACCATCCAGCGCTGTGAAGAGGCTTTCTCTTCGGTTTTCGCCTTGGCCGTTTCCTGCGGTTTGGTCTGTTGCGTTGGCTCACGCGTGATCGGCGCAGCTTGCTGTTGCTGACGCGCGGCCTGTTGTTGCTGCAACTGTTGCTGACGCTGCTGCTGTTGTAACTGTTGCTGCTGACGTTGCAACTGCTGCTGCTGTTGTTGCTGAACCTGCTGCTGTTGTTGCACCTGCTGACGCTGCAGCGTTTGCTGGCGCTGCGCCGGGGTTTGTTCGTTCCACGGCACTTCGTTCAACTGCGTCGGCTGCTGGCGCATATCGGCCTGCATCTGCTCCAGCAACTGGCGCTGTTCGTCGGTCAGCTGAGTTTGAGATTGCACGCCACCGGCCGAAGGCTCAGTCGGCGACGGAACGGTAATTTGGCGATTTTCCAGCTCTTTGATGTACTTCCAGCGCTCTTCCGGCTTCGGCGGCAGGCCGTTACCGTTGGCTTTGTGGTTTGGAATGATCTCAATCTCTTCTTTCTTATGATGCGAGATGAACCATAAACCACCGGCAAAGGTGACCAGCACGGCCACGGCCAGTACCATCATGAGCTTTGAAATGCCTGATCCGCCTTTGCTTTTCTTGCTGCGGCTGGCGGGTTTTTTGCGACGCGTCCCTGTTGAACGCCCGCGGCCTACATAATCTTTCTGTGCCACTTTCGTTCTGCTACCCTTCAAAAAAATGCCAATGGGCATGTAAATGTGCTGTTAATTGCCCGGCAATGAATGCGCCATGTTACGCAAGGGCTGGAACTTTGACCAGCACAGTCTGCCTTCAGAATCCGCTGAAAATGCAGGCTTCTACGCGCTATTTTTCCCTTTTTGCTGCCGGTGCCGTGCTGCCGCGCACGCGTAGCTCCGCATCCAGCAGGCGCGAACCGTTATTCACGCGTTTACCCTGCAGCTCATCAAGTAATAGCAGCATGGCTTCACGACCGATGGCAAAGCGCGGCTGTGCCACGGTGGTCAGCGGCGGATCGTAGTATTGCGCCAGTTCGATATCATCAAAGCCCACTACTGACAGATCCTGTGGAATGCGCATGCCCAATTTGCGCGCCTGATTCATCGCGCCCAGCGCCATCAAGTCGCTATGACAGAAAATCGCCTTCGGCGGCTGCGGCAAACTCATTAGCTGCTTAAGCGCATTCGCGCCGGCTTCAAAGGTGAAGTCGCCGTGTACAATCATTGTCGGGTCGATGGCGATGCTGCTGCGACGCAGCGCCTGAATGTAGCCCTGCAAACGATACTGGCTCAGAGGAATATGTTCTGGCCCGGTGATGCAGGCGATTTGGCGATGACCGAGCTGCAGCAGGTGATTTACCGCTTCAAAAGCGGCGGTCAGGTTATCGATATGTACCGTTGGCAACGCCATTTCCGGCGCAAATTCGTTGCCCATCACCATTGGCGGCAGGTTACGCTGATCTTCAATGCCCGCCTCAAATGGCAGCTGTGAACCCAACAGCACCATGCCGTCGATCTGGCGCGTTAGCATTAAATTCAGGAAGGTTTTTTCCTGTTTGTTCTGATGCGCGCAATCGCCAATCAGTACCAGATAACCTTCATGCGCGGCGGTGACTTCCACGCCGCGAATGATCTCACTGAAGAAGGGATCACAGATATCCGGCACAATCACCAGAATGGTTTGCGTTTCACCGCGTTTGGCATTGCGCGCTAACCCGTGCGGCGCATAACCCACGGCAATCACGGCTTTTTCGACTTTGAGTCGGGTCGCAGCAGAGACTTTTTCTGGATTCATCAACGCACGTGAAACCGTGGCGGTTGAAACGCCTGCTTTCTCGGCCACATCTTTCATGGTGGCGGCGGTGGAGGGTTGCTTCTGGTCCAACGTATAACTCCTGACGCGGTACAGCGCATTGATTTTCTGACATTACCGGGCTTCAACCGGGTCGGCACTATTGTTAACCCAAGGTCGCGCCGGGTTGTTACTTAATTTGCATAAAAATTGTGACTTGTGCGACTTTTTTCGATCTGGCTCGCAGATGTGGCGCGGCCTAGCTCTCGGTGGGATCGATATCCAGCGTCCATTTCACTTTGCGTGACGCGGGCAAGGTGGCGATCAGCGGCAGCGATCCGCTCAACAGCTGTTGCAGACGTTTGCGTGACGGATGCTGCAACAGCAGCTGCCAGCGCCAGCGTCCGCTGCGTTTCGGTGCCAATGCCGGAACCGGCCCCATCAGCCACATCGCGTCATCTTTTAGCGGGCTGGCTTCCAGTAAATTGCGCAGCTGAGTGAGGAATTCCGCCGCTTGTTGGTTATCCATATCTTCTGCGCGGAACAGCGCATGGCTGGTCCACGGTGGCAGCTGCACCGATTGACGCTCCAGCAGCGTTTGATCGGCAAAAGCGAAATAGCCGCGATGCAGCAACGTTTGCAGCAGCGGATGTTCCGGATGATGGGTTTGCAGCAATACTTCGCCCTGTTTACCGGCACGACCGGCGCGGCCCGCGACCTGCGTGTAAAGCTGAGCGAAGCGCTCGGCGGCACGGAAATCGGCGGAGAACAGCGCGCCATCGACATCCAGCAGCGACACCAGCGTGACATCTGGGAAGTGATGACCTTTCGCCAGCATTTGCGTGCCCACCAGAATGCGCGCGCCGCCGCGATGCACATCGGCCAGATGCTGCTCCAGCGCACCTTTACGGCTGGTGGTATCGCGATCGATGCGCGATACCGGCACGCCGGGGAACAGCGTGCCCAGCTGCTGTTCCAGCTGTTCGGTGCCGACGCCAACCGGCATCAAATGCGTCGAACCACAGCTCGGGCACTGATTCGGCAGCGGGCGCTGGCTATCACAATGGTGGCAGCGCAGCTGGCGATGATTCTGGTGCAGCGTGTAGTAGCTATCGCAGCGCTGGCACTCCGCCAGCCAACCGCAATCGTGGCACATCAGCGCCGGAGAGAAGCCACGGCGATTGAGGAATAGCAGAACCTGATTGTCAGCCTGTAGATGCTGACGCATTTTGCCGAGTAGCGCCGGTGCCAGCCCGCCTTTCAGCTGCTGGCCTTTAAGATCAATCAGCTGTTGCAATGCCGGTTTAGCATTGCCCGCGCGTTTGGTGAGATTGAGCTGGCGATATTTGCCGACGCGCACGTTGTGCAGCGTTTCCAGCGCGGGCGTGGCCGAACCCATCACAATCGGAATGTCTTCTTCATGGGCGCGGAACACCGCCAGATCGCGTGCCTGATAGCGCCAGCCTTCCTGCTGTTTGTACGAGCTGTCGTGCTCTTCATCAATAATGATGACGCCGGGACGCGCCAGCGGCGTGAACAGCGCCGAGCGTGTGCCGATAACAATCGCGGTTTCGCCGCTGCGCGCGCGCAGCCAGACGGCCAGGCGTTCGCTGTCATTCAGCGCTGAGTGCAGCACATCAATCGGCGCATCAAAGCGCTCGCGGAAGCGGGCGATGGTTTGCGGCGTCAGGCCGATTTCCGGCACCAGCACCAGCGCCTGTTTGCCGCGTGCCAGCACGTTCTCCAGTACGCTGAGATACACTTCGGTTTTACCCGAACCGGTAATGCCGGCCAGCAGCCACGGCGCATAGTGATCGTCTTCACTGCGCATCGCGCCCACCGCCATCGCCTGATCGGTATTCAGGCGTAGGCGATCACCTTTAACGGCAAAGCGGGTGCGCCAGTCGTGCATCTGCGGCGTATGTTCACGCAAATCGCACAAGCCTTTAGCGCGCAACGCTTGCAACGCGGCATCGGTAAAATCGTGTTCGCTAACCTGATGACGATAGAGCGGTCGCTGACGCAGCATCGCCAACGCTTGTTGCTGTTTCGGCGCGCGCTTCAGACTTTCCATCGCCACTTCACGGCCAGCATCATTTATCACCCATTGCCACAGCGGCGCTTCCTGCGCCGGTTTGCCCTGACGCAGCAGCACCGGCAGCGCATGGCTCAGCACTTCGCCGAGCGGAGAATGATAATAGGTGGCGGCCCAATGCAAAATGCGCCACAGGGCGGGCGAGAACAGACTTTGATCGTCGAGTATGCTTTCTATCTGCTTGAGCTGCGTCAGCGGCAGATCGCTGGTCTCGCGCGTGCCGACCACAATGCCGATCATTTTGCGATTGCCGAACGGCACATTCACGCGTGCGCCCGCCACCGGCTGCGGCGTATCGGCAGGCAGCAAGTAGTCAAACAGGCGAGGTAGCGGAACGGGCAGGGCAACCTGAACAACGGGCATCTGAATCTCTATCCAGTTCTGAATTAAGGAGAAGTAGTGTACACGCCTAATTAGGAAGCGGCTATTTGCTAAAACCGGTTAATTTCTGTATACTATGCCGCCTTCGATGAGATCGCTTGTCGGAGCATACACTTAATGTTCAACCGCGTGTGGTGCTGTGCAGGCTGAGCCTGGCACGGAGAGCGACACGGCCTTTTATGAGGTTCTCCCATGAAACAAGGTATTCACCCTAAGTACGAAGCAGTAACCATGACTTGCTCTTGCGGTAACGTGATCAACACCCGTTCAACCATGGCTTCTGGTCTGAACCTGGACGTGTGCGGCAAATGCCACCCGTTCTACACTGGTAAGCAGCGTATTGCTGACACCGGTGGCCGTGTAGATCGCTTCAACAAGCGTTTCAGCGTGCCAGCAAGCAAGAAATAAGATTTTTGGCCGTCGAATCTTCGCGATTCGGCAGCAAGAAAAAACCCAGCCTCGGCTGGGTTTTTTTATTTCTGGCTTCAGTATTCCCAGCTATCGGGATCGATGCCCATTTCACGCATAATCTGTTTTGCTTCTTCCGGAATCTCATCGCTGCGTTCTTTACGCAAATCGACATCGTTCGGCAGAGGCTGCCCGGTGAAAGCATGCAAAAAGGCTTCACACAGCAGTTCGCTGTTGGTGGCGTGACGCAGGTTGTTCACCTGACGGCGGGTGCGCTCATCCGTTAAAATCTTCAGCACTTTCAGCGGGATAGAAACTGTGATTTTCTTAACCTGCTCGCTCTTCTTGCCATGTTCAGCGTAAGGGCTGATATATTCGCCGTTCCATTCAGCCATGGGTTACCTTAATCAATAAAAGTTGAATATGGGGAAATCCGTTGATTATGCCCGATTTTTCGATGCCTGACCCCTTAAACCGCAGGTTTTATGCTTGAGCACCGCTTCTGTAAAGGAAAGCGCGCTGAACACCAGGCGATGACGGACAATTTTAGCGGTTATTGATGATTTGCTCAATCTATACGCAAAGACATTTAGATGTCCAGATGTATTGACGTCTATGTGCGGAGTGTTATTCTGTTGCTCTTCTTTTTCTTCAGGAACAGTAAGCACCATGACGCGTAAACAGGCAACCATCGCAGTACGTAGCGGTTTGAATGATGACGAGCAATATGGCTGCGTTGTCCCACCGATTCATCTCTCCAGCACCTATAACTTCCTCGACTTCAATGAGCCGCGTGCGCATGACTATTCACGTCGTGGTAACCCAACGCGCGATGTGGTTCAGCGCGCGCTGGCAGAGCTGGAAGGTGGCGCAGGCGCGGTATTAACCAATACCGGCATGTCGGCGATTCATTTGGTGACAACTGTGTTCCTGAAGCCGGGCGATCTGCTGGTGGCGCCACACGACTGTTACGGCGGCAGCTATCGTCTGTTCGATAGCCTGAGCAAGCGCGGTGCGTATCGCGTTAAGTTCGTCGATCAAGGCGATAAAGCGGCACTGGACGCGGCATTAGCCGAAAAACCGAAACTGGTGCTGGTTGAAAGCCCAAGCAATCCACTGCTGCGTGTGGTCGATATCGCCAGCATTTGCGCCGCCGCGCGTGAAGCGGGCGCCATTAGCGTGGTGGACAACACCTTCCTCAGCCCGGCGTTGCAAAACCCGCTGGCGCTGGGCGCCGATCTGGTTGTTCACTCCTGCACCAAATACCTGAATGGTCACTCGGATGTGGTGGCGGGCGCGGTAATTTCGAAAGATCCGGCGATGGCCACCGATCTGGCGTGGTGGGCGAATAATATTGGTGTAACCGGCGCAGCGTTTGATAGCTACCTGCTGCTGCGCGGTCTTCGCACGCTGTCACCGCGTATCGCGGCAGCACAACGCAATGCATTGGCGATTGTTGATTACCTGAAGCAACAACCGCTGGTGAAAAAACTGTATCATCCGTCTCTGCCGGAAAATGCCGGTCATGAGTTCGCGGTACGTCAGCAGCGTGGCTTTGGTGCGATGTTGAGTTTTGAAATCGATGCCGATGAGGCTCGCCTGCGCCGCTTCCTGAAAGCGCTGCAGCTGTTCACGCTGGCTGAATCACTCGGCGGCGTAGAGAGTTTGATTTCGCATACCGCGACCATGACGCATGCCGGCATGTCTGCAGAAGCGCGCGCGGCAGCGGGAATTTCGGAAACACTGCTGCGTATTTCTGTTGGGATTGAAGATCACGAAGATTTAATCGCCGATCTGGATAATGCATTCCGGATCGCAGCCGAGGAGTAATCATGACGAGTTCAGTGGGCGCGGGAACGCCGATCAAGCAGTTGCATAAATTTGGTGGCAGTAGCCTGGCCGACGCACGTTGCTATCAGCGCGTGGCCAGCATCATGGCGGATTACAGCCAGCCAGGCGACTTAATGGTGGTCTCTGCCGCTGGCAGCACCACTAACCAGTTGATCAGCTGGCTGAAATTGAGCCAGAGCGATCGCTTATCTGCCCATCAGGTGCAACAGGCTTTACGGCGTTTTCACAGCGAGTTAATTGCTGCGCTGCTGCCTGCTGAATATGCCGAAACCCTGACGTCTTCATTTATACGCGATCTGGAAAGACTGGCGGCGCTGCTCGATGGCACCATCACCGATGCGGTGTATGCGGAAGTGGTGGGGCACGGTGAAATCTGGTCGGCGCGCTTGATGGCCGCGGTGCTGAGCCAGCGCGAGATCGAAGCCGCCTGGCTGGATGCGCGTGACTTCCTGCGTGCTGAACGTGCCGCGCAGCCGCAGGTTGATGAAGGCAAATCCTGGCCGCTGCTGCAGGAGTTGTTAACACAGCATCCGCATAAGCGTTTGGTAGTGACCGGATTTATCAGCCGCAGTGAAGCGGGTGAAACCGTGCTGCTAGGTCGTAACGGCTCGGACTACTCGGCAACGCAGATTGGTGCGCTGGCGGGCGTGGGTCGCGTAACCATCTGGAGCGATGTGGCGGGCGTTTACAGCGCCGATCCGCGTAAAGTTTCTGATGCTTGTTTGCTGCCGCTGCTGCGTCTCGATGAAGCCAGCGAGCTGGCGCGTCTGGCTGCGCCGGTGCTGCATACCCGCACCTTGCAGCCGGTTTCCAACAGCGACATCGATTTGCAGCTGCGTTGCAGCTATCAACCGGAGCAAGGCTCGACGCGTATTGAACGCGTGCTGGCATCTGGCACCGGCGCGCGAATCGTTACCAGCCACGATGATGTGTGTCTGGTGGAGATTCAAATCCCCGACAATCACGATTTCAAAACGCAGCAGAAAGAGATCGATCTGCTGCTGAAGCGCGCGCAGCTGCGTCCGCTGGCGATTGGTGTACATCCCGATCGTCGCCTGCTGCAGCTGTGTTACACCTCGGAAGTCGTGAATAGCGCCTTCAACCTATTGCAGGATGCCGCACTGCCGGGCCATCTGCAGCTGCGCGACGGCTTAGCGCTGGTGGCGCTGGTGGGCGCAGGCGTGACGCGTAATCCGCTGCACAGCCACCGCTTCTGGCAGCAGATCAAAGATCAGCCGGTGGAGTTTGTCTGGCAATCCGAAGATCACATCAGCATCGTGGCGGTACTGCGCGTCGGCCCGACGCAGCACCTGATTCAGGGACTGCATCAGTCGCTGTTCCGCGCAGAAAAACGCATCGGTTTGATGTTGTTCGGCAAAGGCAACATCGGTTCACGCTGGCTGGAGCTGTTTGCCCGCGAGCAGGAAACATTGTCGGCGCGTACGGGATTTGAGTTTGTGCTGGCGGGCGTCGCAGACAGCAGCCGCAGTTTGCTAAGTTACGACGGTCTGGAAGCCAGCCGCGCATTGGCGTTTTTTGATGATGAAGCGGTAGAGCGTGATGAAGAGTCGCTTTTCCTGTGGATGCGTGCGCACCCGTTCGATGATTTAGTGGTGCTGGACGTCACCGCCAGCGAGCAGCTGGCGCAGCAGTATCACGATTTCGCCAGCCACGGCTTCCACGTCATCAGTGCCAACAAGGTTGCCGGTGCGTCGAGCGGCAAGAGCTGGCGTCAGGTGCGTGATGCTTTCGCCAAAACCGGTCGTCACTGGCTGTATAACGCCACCGTCGGTGCCGGGTTGCCGGTCAATCACACGGTGCGCGATTTGCGCGAAAGCGGCGATAGCATTCTGGCGATCAGCGGTATCTTCTCCGGCACGCTCTCCTGGCTGTTCCTGCAATTTGATGGCACGGTGCCGTTTAGTGAGCTGGTCGATCAGGCGTGGCAGCAAGGCCTGACCGAACCGGACCCGCGCGTTGATTTGTCCGGGCAGGACGTGATGCGCAAGCTGGTGATTCTGGCACGTGAAGCGGGCTACGACATCGAGCCGGATCAGGTGCGAGTCGAATCGCTGGTGCCGGCGATTTGCGACGGTGAGTCGATTGATCACTTCTTCGAAAACGCTGACGAACTGAATGACCAGATGCTGCAGCGTCTGGAAGCAGCGCAGGAGATGGGCTTAGTGCTGCGTTACGTGGCGCGTTTCGATGCCAATGGCAAAGCGCGCGTCGGCGTGGAAGCGGTACGTCCCGAGCATCCGCTGGCCGCGTTGCTGCCGTGCGATAACGTGTTTGCCATTGAAAGCCGCTGGTACCGCGATAATCCGCTGGTGATTCGCGGACCGGGCGCAGGCCGTGATGTTACGGCGGGCGCGCTGCAATCGGATATCAACCGCCTCGCACAGCTGCTGTAATCTGCCTCACTCTGCAGACGGCATCAGCCGTCTGCACTCTTCACCTTCTCCCGCGCATCATGAAACGCTTTCACCTTGATTGAAGATTTGTCACGCCCGTACATTAATTTTCTGTTGACGCTGGCGCGCGAATCGTTCATTTTGTGCATCTGGACGTCTAAACGTATGGATGTTCGAAGGCCGCAAAATAATCGATATGTGATGACGAGGTAATTAGGATGAGTTTCTTTCACGCCAATCAACGCGAAGCGTTGAACCAGAGCCTGGCTGAGCTGAACGGGCAAATTAATGTCTCTTTCGAATTTTTCCCGCCACGCACCAGTGAAATGGAAGAAACCCTGTGGAGCTCAATCGATCGACTGAGCAGCCTGAAGCCGAAATTCGTCTCCGTCACTTACGGTGCCAACTCGGGCGAGCGCGACCGTACGCACAGCATCATTAAAGGCATTAAAGATCGCACCGGTCTGGAAGCGGCACCGCATCTGACCTGTATCGATGCCACGCGTGATGAGCTGCGCGCTATCGCACGTGATTACTGGAATAGCGGCATTCGCCATATCGTGGCACTGCGCGGTGATTTACCGCCGGGCAGCGGCAAGCCGGAAATGTACGGTTCGGATTTAGTTGAACTGCTGAAAGATGTCGGCGATTTCGATATCTCGGTGGCGGCCTACCCGGAAGTGCATCCCGAAGCGAAAAGCGCACAGGCCGATTTGATCAACCTGAAGCGTAAAATCGATGCCGGTGCTAACCGCGCCATCACCCAATTCTTCTTCGATGTGGAAAGCTACCTGCGCTTCCGCGACCGCTGTGTCGCAACCGGTATCGACGTGGAAATCGTGCCAGGTATTTTGCCGGTCTCTAACTTTAAACAGCTACAACGCTTCGCCACCATGACCAATGTGCGTGTGCCGGGCTGGATGAGTGCGATGTTTGAAGGTCTGGATAACGATCCGGAAACGCGCAAAATGGTGGGTGCCAGCGTCGCTATGGACATGGTGAAAATCCTGTCGCGGGAAGGGGTGAAGGATTTCCATTTCTATACGCTGAATCGCGCCGAATTGAGTTACGCCATTTGCCACACGCTGGGCGTGCGCCCGGCGATTGGGGGTTAATGCCCTCACCCTAACCCTCTCCCGCAAGCGGGCGAGGGAATGTTTAGGTGGGGAAATGTGTAACATCTGTGCTTGATCGGTCCCCTCTCCCGCAAGCGGGAGAGGGTTAGGGTGAGGGGAAAAAATTACCCCGTATTACGCATACCTGCCGCAACACCCGCGATCGTCACCATCAGCGCTTGTTCTACACGCGCATCAGGCTCATCACCGCGCTCTTCCTGCGCACGCGAACGATGCAGCAGTTCAGCCTGCAACACGTTCAGCGGATCGGTATAGACGTTACGCAGCGCGATAGATTCAGCAATCCACGGTTGGTCAGCCATCAAATGCGCATCGTTGGCGATGGTCAGCACCGCTTTGATATCCGCATCCAGCTGATCGCGCAGCTGCTTGCCGAGCGGCCACAGTGATTTATCCACCAGACGCTGATCGTAATATTCCGCCAGCCACAGATCGGCTTTTGAGAACACCATCTCCAGCATGCCAAGACGTGTGGCGAAGAACGGCCATTCGCGGCACATGTTTTCCAGCTCATCCTGATGACCTTCATCCATCGCTTTCTGCAACGCGGCACCCGCGCCCAGCCAGGCGGGCAACATCAGGCGGTTCTGCGTCCAGGCGAAGATCCAGGGAATCGCACGCAGCGATTCCACACCGCCGGTTGGGCGACGTTTAGCCGGACGTGAACCCAGCGGCAATTTACCCAGCTCCTGCTCTGGCGTGGCCGAGCGGAAATAGGGCACGAAGTCCGGGTTTTCACGCACATAACCGCGATACATCGCACAGGAGTGCGCCGACAAACCGTTCATGATCTCCTGCCATTCGCGCTTTGGTTCCGGCGGTGGCAGCAGGTTGGCTTCCAGAATCGCACCGGTATACAGCGACAGGCTGGCAATGGTGACTTCTGGCAAACCGTATTTGAAGCGAATCATCTCGCCCTGTTCGGTCACGCGCAGGCCACCTTTCAGGCTGCCCGGCGGCTGTGACAACAACGCAGCATGAGCTGGCGCGCCGCCACGACCGATTGAGCCGCCGCGTCCGTGGAACAGCGTCAGCGTAATGCCCGCGCTCTCACAGGTTTTGATTAGCGCATCCTGCGCCTGATATTGCGCCCAGCTGGCGGCCATCACGCCGGCATCTTTCGCCGAGTCGGAATAGCCAATCATCACCATCTGTTTGCCGTTGATAAAGCCGCGATACCAGTCGATGTTCAACAACTGCGTCATCACGTCGTTGGCGTTGTTCAGGTCATCGAGGGTTTCGAACAGCGGCGCAACCGGCATGGCGTAAGGAATGCCGGCTTCTTTCAGCAGCAGATGCACGGCCAGCACGTCCGACGGGGTTTTCGCCATGGAGATCACGTAGGAAGCAATCGAACCCTGCGGCGCTTCGGCCACCACTTTGCAGGTATCCAACACTTCACGTGTCTCATCGCCCGGTTCCCACTGATGCGGCAACAGCGGGCGCTTAGAATTCAGTTCGCGGATCAGGAAGGCTTGTTTATCCGCTTCTGACCAGCTTTCGTAATCACCAAGGCCGAGATAACGCGTTACTTCGGCAATCGCCTGGGTATGGCGGGTGCTCTCCTGACGGATATCGATACGCACCAGCGGCACGCCGAAACACTTCACGCGGCGCAGCGTGTCCAGCAGCTGGCCGTTGGCGATGATGCCCATGCCGCACTGTTGCAGAGATTGGTAGATAGCGAACAGCGGTTCCCACAGCTGATCGTTGGAGACCAGCAGATCGGCCGGACGCGGCAGGCGCTCGCCTTTCAGACGACGGCCAAGATAGGCTTGCGTGGTCATGAGCTGGCTGCGAATGCGCTTCAGCACCATACGGTACGGCTCGAGCGCTTCCGGATCGCCGCACAGCTCGCGTACTTCGTCGCTACATTCGGACATCGACAGCTCAGAAACCAGCACGCCGATATCGCGCAGGAACAGGTCCGCGGCTTTCCAGCGGCTCAGCTGCATCGCGTGGCGGGTAATCGGTGCGGTGACGTTCGGGTTGCCGTCACGGTCGCCGCCCATCCACGAAGTAAATTTAATCGGCACGAAATCGACCGGCAGCTTAATGCCAAAGGTCTCTTCAACTTGCTCGTTCAGCTCACGTAGGAAGGCGGGCACGCCTTGCCACAAACTGTTTTCCACCACGGCAAAGCCCCATTTAGCTTCATCGATTGGCGTTGGACGGTATTTGCGGATCTCGTCGGTGTGCCACGCTTGCGCCACCAGCTGGCGCAGACGGCGCATCACCTGCGTGCGCTCGTAATCGGAAATGTCGCTGTGATCGAGTTGCTGCAAGCAGCTGTTCACTTCGCCCAGCATATGGATCAGCGTGCGGCGGGTAATTTCGGTGGGGTGCGCAGTCAGCACCAGCTCCAGCGACAGCTCTTCAATTGACTGACGGATTGCCGCTTCGCTGATATCGCCTTGCTGTTTCAGGCGCTCGAAAGTCTTTTTCAGCAGTTCAGGATGGTTCGCGCCATCACCGCTACGCGAAATGGTTTGGTACTGTTCAGCGACGTTGGTGAGATTAAGGAACTGGCTAAAGGCACGCGCCACCGGCAGCAGCTCGTCATTCGACAGATTTTGCAGCGTGGTCAGCAGTTCCTGACGATGGGTGTCATTTCCCGCACGGGATGACTTAGAGAGTTTACGGATGGTCTCCACCTGGTCGAGGATGTTCTCTCCTAGTGCATCCTTAATCGTATCCCCGAGCAGTTTGCCGAGCATACTGACATTACTTCGCATTGCGGAATATTGTTCGTTCATTGGACCCTGACACCCTCATCATCTTTTTAAATATCCCCACGGGAATGATTTACCCACGGGCATAACATCGTCTTTTATCTAGCCACGTATCTTCCTGCACGTCAATTGCCTTAAATCTACGTAAATGTGCTGCTAAATGGCGGAAATTCAAAGAATTTGCTTGCAGCGAAGCGAGATAAGTTATTCTTATTATCAAATCCCGAACAATGACGGGGCAATTTGCTGATTTAACAGTGAAATGCCCCATCTGTTGTTCATCAATGACAAAAATGCTGCACGACTTGAGTGATAAGCGCATGAGTCGGCTTGATAAATGCGGTATCAATAAACTCATCAGGTTGGTGGGCTTGATTGATAGATCCCGGGCCTAAAACCAGCGTTGGGCACAATTGCTGGATAAAAGGCGCTTCAGTGCAATAGTTTACCACTTCGGTTGGCACGCCCAGCAGCTTCTCCACCACTTGCACCAGCTCATGATCGGCCGGGCATTCGTAGCCTGGAATCGGCGGATGCAGTTCGCCCACGGTTAATCGTCCGGGCCAGCGTGCACTCACCGGTGCCAGCGCGTCATTCAGTAAACCATCCAAATCGCTCAGGGTTAAGCCCGGCAGCGGACGAATATCCATATGCAATTCACAGCAGGCGCAAATGCGGTTGGCGGCATCGCCACCATGAATATGGCCGAAGTTCATGGTTGGATAAGGAATGGCAAACCCATCGTGGTTGTAGCGCTCTTTCAATGTGTTACGCAGCTGCATCAGTTGGGTGATGGATTCATGCATCAGCTCAATGGCGTTGACGCCGCGTGACGGATCGCTGGAGTGGCCCGATTGTCCCTGAATACGAATCACATTCGACAGATGACCTTTGTGCGCGCGTACTGGCTTGAGCGAGGTTGGCTCGCCGATGATGGCGCAATCCGGACGCAGTTGCGTTGATTCAGAGAAATACTTCGCGCCCGCCATGGTGGTCTCTTCATCGGCGGTGGCGAGGATGTAGAGCGGCTTGCTGAGTTTGGTCACGTCAACGTCACGCAGCGCATCCAGAATAAAGGCAAAGAAGCCTTTCATATCGGCGGTGCCCAGGCCGTACAGCTTGTTGTCGTGTTCCGTCAGCGTGAAGGGATCGCGCGTCCAGCGGCCATCATCATAGGGAACGGTGTCAGTATGACCGGCCAGTAACAGGCCGCCTGCGCCCAATCCGCTGCGCGCCAGCATGTTGAATTTATGCCGCGTGCCAGGTACCGGCTGCACTTCTACACTGAAGCCAATATCGCGGAACCAGCCGGCCAGCAAATTGATTAAAGTTTCATTACTCTGATCCAGTGCGCTATCGGTTGCGCTGATTGATGGCGTGGCAATCAACTGGCGGTAGAGTTCGATAAAAGGTGGTAATTTTGTCTTCACTGTTGACGGTCCTTGGGTTAGGATGTATCAATATTAATGCATTAATAGTGAATAAAAATACAATAACGTCGCTTGCATGTGAAGCATCAAATCTTCTGCAAACGGCATTCTGGGCAACGGGGCAAGGCCGCGACCCGATACGTGACTGTAATAAGGTATACAGCCTGATGTTGAATACGCTGATCGTTGGTGCCAGTGGTTACGCTGGCGTAGAGCTTGCCACCTACCTGAATCGCCATCCGCATATGAACATAACCGCTTTGGCGGTTTCAGCGCAAAGCCCGGATGCTGGAAAGTTATTGTCGGATTTGCATCCGCAGCTCAAAGGCATTGTCGATTTGCCGCTGCAGCCGCTGAGCGATGCCGCTGAATGGGCCGACAAAGTGGATGTGGTGTTCCTCGCCACCGCCCATGAAGTCAGCCACGATCTGGCACCTGAATTCCTCAAAGCCGGTTGCGTGGTGTTCGATCTCTCCGGCGCATTCCGCGTAAACGACGACGCTTTCTATATCCAATATTACGGTTTCAGCCATCAGCATCAGGATTGGCTGGATAAGGCGGTTTACGGCCTGGCCGAATGGCAGCACGACAAAATTAAAGATGCGGAGCTGGTTGCGGTGCCGGGTTGCTACCCAACCGCAGCCCAGCTTTCGCTGAAGCCGCTGATCGCAGCGGGCCTGCTTAGCGACGCACAGTGGCCGGTGATCAATGCCACCAGTGGCGTGAGCGGTGCAGGGCGCAAAGCCAACGTTGGCACCAGCTTCTGTGAAGTGAGCTTGCAGCCGTACGGCCTGTTTAATCACCGTCATCATCCGGAAATCGTGGCACATCTCGGTACGCCGGTGATCTTTACGCCACATCTGGGCAGCTTCCCGCGCGGTATTTTGTCGACCACGACCTGCCGCCTGAAAGCGGGCGTGACGCAACAGGATGTGGCGGATGCTTTCCATAATGCATACCACGACAAACCGCTGGTGCGCGTGTATGACAAAGGCGTACCGGCGCTGAAAGCGGTGGTCGGTTTGCCGTTCTGCGACATCGGCTTTGCCATGCAAGGCGAGCACCTGATTGTGGTGGCTGCTGAAGATAACTTGCTGAAAGGCGCCTCATCGCAGGCGGTTCAGTGTTTGAACATTCGTTTCGGCTTCCCCGAAACGCTGTCTTTGATTTAACGAACGGATAACGCAATGAATCCATTGATCATTAAACTGGGTGGCGTGCTGCTGGATAGCGAAGAAGCGCTGGCCCGTCTGTTTGATGCCCTGCTGGCGTACCGCAATGAACATCAGCGTCCGCTGATCATTGTGCACGGCGGTGGTTGCGTGGTGGACGAGCTGATGAAGAAGCTCGCGCTGCCGGTGAAAAAGAAGAACGGTTTGCGCGTGACGCCAGCCGATCAGATTGACATTATTACCGGTGCGTTAGCCGGTACCGCCAACAAAACGCTGCTAGCGTGGGCGAAGAAATACGGCATCGGCGCAGTGGGTTTGTGCCTCGGCGACGCCGGTTTGGTTAATGTGGCGCAGTTCGATGAAGAGCTGGGACACGTTGGCAACGCGACGCCTGGCAATCCGGCGCTGGTGAACACGCTGCTGGCGGCGGGCTACATGCCGGTGATCAGCTCGATTGGCATCACCGACGGCGGCGAGTTGATGAACGTCAACGCTGACCAGGCGGCGACTGCGCTGGCGGCGACCCTTGGTGCCGATTTAGTGCTGTTGTCTGACGTTAGCGGCATTCTCGACGGCAAAGGTCAGCGCATCGAAGAGATGACCGCCGCGAAAGCGGAACAGCTGATTGCTCAGGGCATCATCACCGATGGCATGATCGTGAAAGTGAACGCGGCGCTTGATGCCGCCCGCACGCTCGGTCGCCCGGTCGATATCGCTAGCTGGCGTCATGCTGAACAACTGCCAACCCTTTTCAACGGCGTGTCGATTGGCACCCGGATTCTCGCATAATCAAGGATTAAGACATGAGCACGCAAAACATCAAAAAAATCGTTCTGGCCTACTCAGGCGGTCTGGATACTTCAGCCATCATTCCATGGTTGAAAGAGAACTACGGCGGCTGTGAAGTGGTGGCGTTCGTGGCGAACATTGGCCAGGATCCGGCAGATTTAGAAGGCGTTGAGAAGAAAGCGCTGCAGTCAGGTGCGTCTGAGTGCCACGTGGCCGATCTGCGTGAAGAGTTCATCAGCGAATACGTTTATCCGGTACTGCAGACCGGCGCTCTGTACGAAGGCACTTATCTGCTGGGTACCTCAATGGCGCGTCCGATTATCGCCAAAGCGCAGGTTGAGCTGGCGCTGAAAGTGGGCGCAGATGCGCTGTGCCACGGCGCAACCGGTAAAGGTAACGATCAGGTGCGTTTCGAAACTACCTACACCGCGCTGGCACCACAGCTGAAAGTGGTTGCACCATGGCGTGAATGGGACCTGCGTTCACGTGAGGCGCTGCTGGATTACCTGAAAGAGCGCAATATCCCGACCACTGCGTCGCTGGAAAAAATCTACAGCCGTGACGAGAACGCATGGCACATCTCTACCGAAGGCGGCGTGCTGGAAAGCCCAGCTAACGCACCAAACAAAGATTGCTGGGTGTGGACCGTTGATCCGCTGGAAGCGCCAGATCAGCCAGAAAACGTTACCGTTACCGTTGAGAAAGGACGCGTTGTCGCGGTGAACGGCGAGAAACTGAGCCCGTTCCAGTGCCTGGAAAAACTCAACGTGCTGGGTGCGAAACACGGCGTGGGTCGTATCGACATCGTGGAAAACCGTCTGGTAGGCATCAAGTCTCGCGGCTGCTACGAAACCCCGGGCGGCACCATCATGGTGAATGCACTGCGTGCGGTTGAACAGCTGGTGCTGGATCGCGATAGCTTCAAATGGCGCGAGCAGCTGGGCCATGAAATGTCTTACGTGGTTTACGATGGCCGCTGGTTCGCGCCGCTGCGCAAATCCATCCAGGCCGCTGCTGAATCACTGGCAGAAGAGGTGAACGGCGAAGTGGTACTGCAGCTGTACAAAGGCCAGGCTACGGCGATTCAGAAAACCTCTGCTAACAGCCTTTACTCAGAAGAGTTCGCCACCTTTGGCGAAGACGAAGTGTACGATCATCGTCACGCGGGCGGCTTTATTCGCTTGTTCTCGCTCTCTTCACGCATTCGCGCGCTGAACGAGCAGAAGAAGTAAATACCGCGGCAATCGACATATTTTGCAAGGGCGGCTTCGGGCCGCCTTTTCTATAACGGATTCAGGAGTAATTCAGATGGCACTTTGGGGCGGACGTTTTTCGCAGGCAGCAGACCAACGGTTCAAACAGTTCAACGACTCGCTGCGTTTTGACTATCGCCTGGCCGAGCAGGACATTACCGGCTCGATTGCCTGGTCAAAAGCGCTGGTAACGGTCAACGTGCTGACCAATGAAGAGCAGCAACAGCTGGAAAGCGCATTGAATGAGTTGCTGGCCGAGGTACGCGCCAATCCTGAGCAGATTCTGCAAAGCGATGCGGAAGATATTCACAGCTGGGTGGAAGGCAAGCTGATCGATAAAGTCGGCGCGCTGGGTAAGAAATTGCACACCGGCCGTAGCCGTAACGATCAGGTCGCGACCGATCTGAAACTGTGGTGCAAAGAGCAGGTTGCCGTGCTGCTGGAGGCGACGCGCGAACTGCAATCGGCGCTGGTCGCTACGGCAGAAGCCAATCAGGACGCGGTGATGCCGGGTTATACGCACCTGCAGCGTGCGCAGCCGGTGACTTTCGCACATTGGTGCCTGGCGTACGTTGAGATGCTGGCGCGTGACGAGAGCCGTTTGCAGGATGCACTGAAGCGTATGGATGTCAGTCCGCTGGGCTGCGGCGCGCTGGCCGGTACCGCTTACGAGATCGATCGTCAGCAGCTGGCCGGCTGGTTAGGTTTTGCTTCTGCCACGCGTAACAGCCTCGATACCGTTTCCGATCGCGATCACGTGCTGGAGCTATTGTCAGACGCCTCGATTGGCATGGTGCATCTGTCGCGCTTTGCTGAAGACCTGATCTTCTTCAACACCGGTGAAGCAGGCTTCCTTGAGCTGTCTGATAAAGTCACTTCCGGCTCTTCGCTGATGCCACAAAAGAAAAACCCGGATGCGCTGGAGCTGATCCGTGGCAAATGTGGCCGTGTGCAGGGCGCATTGACCGGCATGATGATGACGCTGAAAGGCCTGCCGCTGGCGTATAACAAAGATATGCAGGAAGACAAAGAAGGGCTGTTCGATGCGCTTGATACCTGGCTCGATTGCCTGCATATGTCGGTGCTGGTGCTGGACGGCATTCAGGTAAAACGTCCGCGTTGCCAGGAAGCCGCTGAGCAGGGCTACGCTAATTCGACCGAGCTGGCCGATTATCTGGTGGCAAAAGGCGTTCCGTTCCGCGAAGCGCACCACATTGTCGGTGAAACCGTGGTGGAAGCGATCAAGCAAGGCGTGGCGCTGGAAGCGCTCACTCTGGCGCAGTTGCAGCAGTTCAGTGCGGTGATTGAGGATGACGTGTATCCGATCCTGTCGCTGCAATCCTGTCTCGATAAGCGTAATGCGCAGGGCGGCGTGTCACCGCAGCAAGTGGCGTTTGCCATCGGCGAAGCGCAGAAGCGTTTAGGTTAATGCCTTGATGGGTTGCCATTCATGGCGACCAATAAATCCAACGCAAAAAAAGCGGGCACCTCTTCGGTAGCCCGCCAACCTCTAGCTTCGGAATTACATTTTGTTATAGGCACATCATCAAGGGCAGGCCACTCCCGGCCAGCACAGTGATTTGTTTTAAGCAGTTTGCAGGTTCTGCTCCACATCATGTTGATGCGCGCATTATTCCCGCACACGGCTTGATAGGGCCAATCGTTCATTGCTATTCTATCTATCGCCACGGGCTATCGTGGTTTGGAGGATTTCAATGAATATTCGTGATCTCGAATACCTGGTTTCACTTGCGGAGCATCGCCATTTCCGGCGCGCAGCTGACGCATGTCATGTCAGCCAACCCACCTTAAGTGGACAGATTCGTAAGCTGGAAGATGAACTTGGTGTGATGCTGCTGGAGCGTACCAGTCGTAAGGTGTTGTTTACTCAGGCTGGACTATTGCTGGTGGACCAAGCGCGAACCGTGCTGCGCGAAGTGAAAGTGTTGAAGGAGATGGCGAGCCAACAGGGCGAAGCGATGTCTGGACCGCTGCACATTGGTTTGATTCCAACCACCGGGCCGTATCTGCTGCCGCACATCATCCCGATGCTGCACAAAACCTTCCCCAAACTCGAAATGTACCTGCACGAAGCGCAGACGCAGCAACTGTTGGCACAGCTCGACAGCGGCAAGCTGGATTGCGCCATTGTGGCGTTGGTAAAAGAGAGTGAAGCCTTTATTGAGGTGCCGCTGTTTGATGAGCCAATGACGCTAGCGGTGTATGCCGATCATCCGTGGCGCGATCGCGATCGCGTGCCAATGTCGGATCTGGCCGGTGAGAAATTACTGATGCTGGAAGATGGGCACTGCCTGCGCGATCAGGCGATGGGCTTCTGCTTCGAAGCCGGTGCCGATGAAGATACGCATTTCCGCGCCACCAGTTTAGAAACGCTGCGCAACATGGTTGCCGCCGGAAGCGGTATTACCTTGCTGCCTGCGCTGTCCGTACCGAATGAACGCGAACGTGATGGCGTCTGCTATTTGCCGTGCTACAAGCCTGTTCCACAGCGCACCATCGCGTTGGTCTATCGTCCAGGATCGCCTCTGCGCAGCCGCTATGAGCAGTTGGCAGAAGCAATCAAAACCCACATGAAGGGTTATCTGGATACCTCGTTAAAACAGGCGGTTTAAGCCGTTTAACGCTGCCACACGATAGGCTTCGGCCATGGTGGGATAGTTGAAGGTGGTATTCACGAAGTACTCAATCGTGTTGCCGCCGTTCTTCTGTTCCATGATGGCCTGGCCGATGTGAATGATCTCCGCAGCACGCTCGCCAAAGCAGTGAATCCCTAAAATCTCTTTGGTTTCGCGGTGGAACAGAATCTTCAGGCTGCCGACGTGCATACCAACAATCTGCGCACGCGCCAGATGTTTGAACTGTGCACGACCCACTTCATACGGCACTTTCATCGCCGTCAGCTGCTGTTCGGTTTTACCCACGGAGCTGATCTCCGGAATGGTGTAAATCCCGGTTGGAATATCCTCGATCAGATGCGCGGTGGCTTCACCTTTGATGATCGCCTGCGCGGCGATGCGGCCCTGATCGTAAGCAGCAGAGGCCAGGCTTGGATAACCAATCACGTCACCGACCGCGTAAATATGCGGCAGCGCGGTTTGATACATGCTGTTCACTTTCAACAGGCCACGACCATCCGCTTCCAGTCCTACGTTTTCCAGCGCCAGTGAATCGGTGTTACCGGTTCGACCGTTTGCGTACAGCAGGCAATCCGCTTTCACTTTTTTGCCCGATTTAAGGTGAATAATCACCCCGTCATCAACGCCTTCAATCTTCTCGAACTCTTCGTTGTGACGAATCACCACGCCGCTGTTCCAGAAGTGATAGGAGAGGGAATCTGACATCTCCTGATCGAGGAACGCCAGCAGACGGTCGCGGGTGTTGATCAGGTCAACCTTGACGTTCAGGCCGCGGAAAATCGAGGCATATTCACAGCCAATCACGCCGGCGCCGTAAATGATGACGTGGCCAGGTTCATGGTGCAGGTTGAGGATGGAGTCGGAATCGTAAACGCGTGGATGGGTAAAATCGACATCCGCTGGATGATACGGACGAGAACCGCAGGCAATAACGAATTTCTCGGCGGTTAAGCGCTCGCGGGTGCCGTCGGGTTGTTCCACTTCGATAGTGTTGGCATCAACAAATCGGGCATCGCCCTGATAAAGTTCACAGCGGTTGCGCTCGTAGAAACCCTGACGCATCGCGGTTTGCTGACTGATCACGTTCTCGGTGTGGTTGAGAATGTCGGCGAATGAGGAGCGCAGGAGTCGAGTGTGATCGCTGTAAAGTGGGTTTTGATTGAACTCGATGATACGGCTGACAGCGTGACGCAAGGCTTTGGAAGGGATGGTTCCCCAGTGAGTACAACCGCCGCCGATGTTGTGGTAGCGTTCGATCACTGCAATACGCGCTCCCTGCTTCACCAGCCCCATCGCCGCACCTTCGCCGCCCGGACCGGAGCCAATCACAATGGCATCGTAATCGTAAGACTTTTGCATACCAGTACGTCCTATTTTTTTATCACATTTTTACAACGAGATTCTAACATCTCGCCGCGCACATCTGAATTCTAACAGCGTAAATTGCTGAAGTTTGACAAAGCGTGAGGTTCACAGGCGTTCACAAAGTTTGCACCGCTGTACGCTGAAAATTTTGTTATAGTGCCTGCCAAATCACCTAAAAGGCCGGAAAAATGGGCGTCAGAGCGCTACAAAAAGAACGTACACGACGTTCACTGATTGAAGCTGCCTTCAGTCAGTTAAGTGCAGAAAGGAGTTTTGCCAGCCTGAGTTTGCGCGAAGTTGCACGCGAAGCGGGGATTGCGCCGACCTCATTTTATCGTCACTTCCGCGATGTCGACGAGCTGGGCTTGACCATGGTGGACGAAAGCGGCTTAATGCTGCGCCAGTTAATGCGTCAGGCGCGCCAGCGTATTGCCAAGGGCGGCAGCATCATCAAAACCTCGGTGGCAACTTTTATGGAGTTCATCGGGAACAATCCCAACGCTTTTCGGCTCTTACTACGCGAGCGCTCCGGAACCTCGGCAGCATTTCGTGCCGCCGTTGCCCGAGAGATTCAGCACTTCATCGCCGAACTGGCCGATTACCTTGAGCTGGAAAATCGCATGCCGCGCAGCTTCACCGAAGCGCAGGCCGAAGCGATGGTGACGATTGTGTTTAGCGCGGGTGCCGAAGCGCTGGATGTTGATATTGAGCAGCGCCGCAAGCTGGAGGATCGATTAGTGCTGCAGCTGCGCATGATCGCCAAAGGTGCTTATTACTGGTATCGCCGGGAGCAAGAGCGCCTGGCAGTTACCCTGGAAAAACCCGAAGAGTAATGTGATAAGGATAATGAAATGATTCAGCAAAACCCACGCGATAAAGGAACGCTTTTATTGGCTTTTATCACCGGTTTAGCGATCAACGGCTCCTTTTCGGTGCTGTTCAGCACGTTTGTTCCCTTTTCGATATTCCCACTGATCGCGCTTGGCCTCGCGGCCTGGTGTCTGCATCAGCGTTATCTCAACCGCAATATGCCAGACGGCATGCCTTCACTGGCGGCGGCGTTCTTTCTGCTGGGTATTTTGGTTTATAGCGCGCTGGTGCGGGCTGAATATCCGGATATCGGCTCCAACTTCATCCCGACCATTCTGATGGTGGCGCTGGTGTTCTGGATTGGGATGCGTTTCCGCCGCGCGAAGAGCAAGCAGTAAAAAAACGGGAACCTTGAGGGTTCCCGTTTTTGTTTAGGCTTTCAGCGTCAGCAGCACGCCGCATTCCATATGATGGGTATACGGGAACTGATCGAACAGCGCCAGACGCGTGACATCATGCGTTTCTCCCAGCACCGCGAGGTTGTCGCACAGGGTTTGCGGGTTGCAGGAGATATAAAGGATGCGCGGATAGGCCTGCACCATCTTCACGGTTTCCTCATCCAGCCCGCTGCGCGGCGGATCGACAAAAATGGTTTCGCACTGATAGCTCTTCAGGTCGATGCCTTCTAAACGATTGAAGCTGCGTACGCCCGTCATCGCCTGAGTAAACTCTTCGGCGGCCATACGAATAATCTGCACGTTATCAATCTGGTTGGCGGCAATGTTGTATTGCGCGGACGCGACTGACGGCTTGGCAATCTCGGTGGCCAGCACGCGGCGGAAGTTACGCGCCAGCGCCAGCGAGAAGTTGCCGTTACCGCAATAGAGTTCCAGCAGATCGCCACGCGAATCCTGCGTCACGTCCAGCGCCCACTCCAGCATCTGAATATTCATCGCCGCGTTTGGCTGGGTGAAGCTGTTCTCCACCTGACGATAAATCATCTCTTTACCGGCAACCGGCAGACGTTCATCAACGTAATCGCGATCGAGGCAGATTTTGGTTTTGGTGGCGCGGCCAATCAGCTGCACGTCAAAGCCTTCGGCACGCAGGCTATCACGCAGGGCGCTGGCGGCGGCGGTCCACTCCTCTTCCAGCTTGCGGTGATAGAGCAGCGAGATGACGATCTGGTTGCTCATCGTCGACAGGTAATCGATCTGGAATAGCTTAAAACGCAGCGCGCGGTTGTCGCGGATCGCCGCGATCAGTTTTGGCATCAGCTGGTTGATCAATTCACTGGCCGCCGGGAATTGATCGACGCGGATACGTTGCTTGGTCTGTTGATCAAAGATGATGTGGTAGAGATCGTCACCGTCGTGCCAGATGCGGAATTCGGCACGCATCCGATAGTGGCTGACCGGCGAACGGAACACCTCCACGTCGGGCGCAGCAAAGGGCACCATCATCGCCTGTAAGCGGCTGACTTTTTCCGCCAGTTGCGCGTCGTATTGTTCAATCGGGAGCTGTTCGGGTGTCATCTTTAATCCTGGTAATAAGCTGGCTTGCCGGGCGATTGTAGGCATTCAACTGCTGATGTCCAGCCCTGCGGAAAACAAGATGGCTGGAAGTCTGGATTTCCGGCCTTCCTGGCCGTAGACTGCGCCTGCCGGCCTCCTTGAGTTAAAAGGGAATCCAGTGTGAATCTGGAGCTGACGCGCAGCGGTAAAGAATGTCGTGGTGATGGCACTGATAAACACTGTCCTGCCGGATGGGAAGTTTTTCACCATTTATGATTCTCAGCCCGAAGACCTGCCGGTGTAACGTCGCAATACATACGACCATCGCGAGCTATTGGTTGTAGTCGTGCGGCATCCTGCTTCGTCTTTTGGATGCTATAACAATGAAAAAAACACATGCTTCGCTGTTTGCCTTCAGTGCAACGGCGTTGTCTCTCTGGGCGCAATTTGGCTACGCGCAGCAGAATGATGATACGCAAATCGTTACCGCTAACCGCTTCGCACAGCCGGTCTCGTCGGTGCTGGCGCCAACTTCCGTGGTGACACGTGGAGATATTGATCGCTGGCAGTCAAAAACCCTGAGCGATGTGATGCGCCGTTTGCCGGGCGTGGATATCGCGCAGAATGGTGGTATGGGTCAGAGCAGTTCGCTGTTTATTCGAGGCACCAATTCCAGTCATGTTCTGGTGCTGATTGACGGTATTCGTCTCAATCAGGCCGGCGTTTCCGGTTCATCCGATCTCAGCCAGATTCCGCTTTCGCTGGTGCAACGCATCGAATACGTGCGTGGCGCGCGTTCGGCGGTGTATGGTTCGGATGCGATTGGTGGAGTCATCAACATTATTACTGGCCGCGATAAACCAGGCACAACGTTGACCGCTGGTGTGGGTTCGAACGGTTATCAGAGTTATGAAGGTTCAACGCAGCAACAGTTGGGTGATGCCACCAGGCTGACCATGGCCGGTAATTACACCTACACCCGAGGCTACGATGTGGTGGCCAACTTACCTGATGTGTATGGCGATCCGGCACAAAAAGACCGCGATGGTTTCATGAGCAAGTCGCTGTATGGATCGCTGGAACATCAATTTAGCGACGAGCTGAGTGGCTTCTTCCGCGGTTACGGTTTTGATAACCGTACGGCCTATGACGGCACTTACAGTTATGACAGCAGTTTCAATATCACCGGATTAAACGACACTCGTCAGCTATATAGCCAGACTTGGGATACCGGCCTGCGCTACAGCCATGACATCTATTCCACTCAGCTGATTGCCAGCTACAGCCGCAGCAAAGATTACAACTATGATCCACGCACTGGCCGTTATGGTCCGGCGACCACACTGGATGACAGTAAGCAATATAACCTGCAATGGGGCAATACCTTCCAGGTTGGGCAAGGCACCGTCAGCGGCGGCGTAGACTGGCAGAAACAGACTACCGAGCCGGGCACCGCATATGTCACCCATAGCACTGAACTGCGCGATACCGGCATTTACGCCACTGCGCAGCAAAAGTTTGGCGATGTAACACTTGAAGGTGCGCTGCGTGGTGATGACAACAGTCAGTTTGGCTGGCACAGCACCTGGCAGGGTGGCGCATCCTGGGAGTTTGTTGACGGCTACAGCGTCTTCGCTAACTATGCGACTGCCTATAAAGCGCCGCGTCTTGGTCAGCTGTATGGTTCTTACGGCAACAGCGATTTGAAACCGGAAGAGAGTAAACAATGGGAAGGTGGCTTTGAAGGTTTAACCGGGCCGGTCAGTTGGCGCGTGTCGGGTTATCGCAATGACATCGAAAATCTGATTGATAGCGATCCAAGCACTTTCATCTACTACAACATCGACATAGTACGTATTAAAGGTGTTGAGGCTACGGCATCGTTCGATACCGGCCCGCTTAGCCATCAGATTTCTTACGATTATGTCGATGCGCGTGATGCTGAGACCAATCAGCAATTGGTGCGCCGTGCGAAGCAGCAGGTGAAGTATCAACTCGACTGGACGGTGTATGACTTCGACTGGTCTGTGACTTATCACTATCTCGGCGATCGTTTCGATACCGATTACAACCACTCTTATACCGCTGAACGCGTAAAATTAGGCGGCGTGAGTTTGTGGGATCTGGCAGTTTCGTATCCGGTCACATCACAGCTCACCGTTCGTGGTAGAATTGCCAACCTGTTCGATAAAGATTACGAGACAGTGTATGGCTATCCAACTCCAGGAACGGAGTATTACCTCAGCGCCAGCTACAGCTTCTGATCTACAACCCACCGTTCTGGTGTTTGACTCCGGCGTCGGTGGGCTGTCTGTCTATGATGAGGTCCGGCATTTACTGCCGGATCTTCACTATCTTTACGCCTTCGATAATGAAGGTTTCCCGTATGGCGAAAAATCCGAAGACTTTATTGTCGAGCGTGTAGTGGCGGTGGTGACGGCTATCACTCAGCGTTTCCCGCTTGCGCTGGTGATCATCGCCTGTAACTCGGCCAGTACCATCTCTTTGCCGGCTCTGCGTGAGCGCTTCGAATTCCCGGTTGTGGGTGTGGTGCCAGCGATTAAACCTGCTGCGCGTCTGACGCGTAACGGCGTGGTGGGATTACTGGCCACGCGTGGCACGGTGAAGCGTCCTTATACGCATGAGTTGGTGACGCAATTTGCCCGGGACTGCAAAATCGAAATGCTCGGTTCTGCTGAGCTGGTGGAACTGGCGGAAGCCAAGCTGCATGGCGAAGATGTTGAACTGGCCGATGTGCGCCGCGCTGTGCAACCCTGGCTACGTATGAAAGAGCCGCCCGATACCGTGGTTCTCGGCTGTACGCATTTCCCTTTATTACGTGATGAGCTGCAATTGGTACTGCCGGAAGGGACAAGGTTGGTGGATTCGGGCGCGGCGATCGCGCGACGTACCGTTTGGTTATTAGAGCATGAAGCACCGCAGGCGGTTTCGTCCGGGCAGAATTTAGCGTTCTGTACGCGTTTGGATGATGAAGTGGCGAAATTGTCATCGATTTTGCAGCGTTATGGCTTCCCGTTGCTGGAAAAATTAGCAGTTTAGGGACGTTTCGACGAAAAAATCAGCACTCGGAAATTAATTTGAAATTAGCACTTGTCAGCCCCGAAGAAATCCCTATACTGCGCCTCCACTGACACGGAACAACGGCTTACGAAGCGATGTGTTCAGGAGGTAGCCTTCAAGGCAACCTTCAGAAAAGCAAAAATAAATGCTTGACTGAGAATGCGGAAAGCGTAATATACGCATCCCGCGCCGCTAGAGAAATCGCGGCATGCTCTTTAACAATTTATCAGACAATCTGTGTGGGCACTCGCAGGATTGATATCA
>NZ_DALYOQ010000012.1:0-22388 GCF_031974595.1 Pantoea sp. CTOTU46764
CCTTGGGTGGCTATCGCTAAGCGCTATCCAGAAGGCACCCGCCTGACTGGTCGTGTAACCAACCTGACTGATTACGGCTGCTTCGTAGAAATCGAAGAAGGCGTTGAAGGTCTGGTACACGTTTCTGAAATGGACTGGACCAACAAAAACATCCATCCGTCTAAAGTTGTAAACGTAGGCGATGTGGTTGAAGTAATGGTTCTGGACATCGATGAAGAGCGTCGTCGTATCTCCCTGGGTCTGAAGCAGTGCAAATCTAACCCATGGCAGCTGTTCGCTGAGACCCACAACAAAGGCGATCGCGTTGAAGGTAAAATCAAGTCAATCACTGACTTCGGTATCTTCATCGGCCTGGACGGTGGCATCGACGGTCTGGTTCACCTGTCTGACATCTCCTGGAACGCGACTGGCGAAGAAGCCGTTCGTGAGTACAAAAAAGGCGACGAAATCGCTGCCGTTGTACTGCAGGTTGATGCAGAGCGCGAGCGCATCTCTCTGGGCGTGAAGCAGTTGGCTGAAGATCCATTCAACAACTACATCACCCTGAACAAGAAAGGCGCTATCGTGACTGGTAAAGTCACTGCAGTTGACGCTAAAGGTGCTACAGTAGAATTAGCTGACGGCGTAGAGGGTTACCTGCGCGCTTCTGAAGCTTCTCTGGACCGCATCGAAGATGCAACTCTGGTTCTGAGTGTTGGCGACGACGTTGAAGCTAAATTCACCGGCGTTGACCGTAAGAACCGCGTTGTGAGCCTGTCTGTTCGTGCTAAAGACCAGGCTGATGAGAAAGAAGCTATCAACACTGTTAACACCAAACAGGATGAAGGCAGCAACTTCTCTAGCGCGATGGCTGAAGCGTTCAAAGCGGCTAAAGGCGAGTAATCAACCTAAGGCACCGGACGATGAAAATCGTCCGGTTTCGGTAAAAGCTGTCATACCTTTCCCAATAAGGATTAACCGGAGGTTACATGACCAAGTCAGAACTTATTGAAAGACTTGCTGGCCAGCATACTCATATTCCGGCGAAAGTCGTTGAGGATGCGGTCAAAGAGATGCTTGAGCACATGGCCACTACGTTGGCTCAGGGCGAGCGCATTGAAATCCGGGGATTCGGCAGCTTTTCTTTGCATTACCGTGCACCGCGTACGGGTCGTAACCCGAAAACGGGTGACAAAGTGGATCTGGAAGGTAAATACGTTCCCCACTTTAAGCCGGGCAAAGAATTGCGTGACCGTGCGAACATCTACGGCTAAGCCGTTACCGAACGATAAAAACGACACTTTAGGGTGTCGTTTTTTTTGCTTAAAGCATAATGAACTGGGAGCTAATCTCCAAAATAAAGTCTCACCAATGTAATCTCTGCAAAAGTCTCTGAACCCATCGCGACACACACTCTTTTGACTGAAGCAAATCCCCCGTCTTCACTGCACACTCTTCCACCAATGAGGGAGAGCACAAATGCATATGAACTGGATTGTTCTGGCAAGATTGATGATTGCTTCGGCGTTACCGTTAGGCCTGTTGCCGCACATACCCACAGCGAGCGTAATACTCACGATGGTTGGATTCGCGGTGTTACTCGGGTTGATGCCAATCACATTGCTGCGTATATCAGGGATTACTCTGTTAATGTTGGCCTGGACATTGAATGAAGCTCGGCTGATGATCAATGCAATTGAGGATCTGACTGCCACATCGATTGAAGCCACAGTACGAATTACCGAAGTGCGTGAACAAAAGCAGCAGCTAACCGTGCAAATCTTGCGAGTCGGCCAGCGTTATCAATTTCCACCTCTATTTGTCACGCTCAATAGTGCTTCTACTGAGCAACCATTTTGTGCCGGTCAGCGCTGGCAGATGAAACTGCGACTGCGTGCCGTGCATGGCAGACTGAATGAAGGGGAGTTCGATCTGCAGCGTTTTGCTTTGTCGAACCACACTCCGCTGCAAGGTCGCATCATCAGTCAGCAGGCGGAATCGCTAACCTGCAACTGGCGTACGCGTTTCATTGATTACCATTTAGCTAAATTTGAGAGTATCCAACAACCCGCAATTATGCAGGCTTTAGCGTTTGGCATACGTGCCAACATGACTGAAAAGCAGCGACAGTTACTGCGGGAAACTGGCACCGCCCACTTAATGGCCATCTCAGGCATGCACATCGCATTAGCTGCCAGCGTTGGATGGCTATTGGCGCGTGCAATTCAGGTGGTTTTCCCCGCTCATTTGATAGGCCATTTGTTTCCACTGCTGATTAGCATTATAACCGCAGCCATCTACACGTGGGTTTCTGGTAGCCATGCACCAGCTCAGCGCGCGATTATCGCGCTCATGCTTTGGACAGGTATTCGTAGCGTTGGTTGGCAACTCAGTGGCTGGCAAGTCTGGACGTTGTGTATTGGCGCATTATTGGCCCTTGATCCTTTAACCGTTCTGTCAGAAAGCTTTTGGTTGTCAGCACTGGCGGTCGCGATGCTGATTGTCTGGTATCAATGGTTTCCATTGCCGCATCGCTGGCGTGCAAAACGTCGATGGCTGCTATTGCAATTGCTGCATCTGCAACTCGGCATGATGATCCTCATGGCTCCGCTACAAATCTTCCTGTTTCAGGGAATAAGCCTGAGTGCTGTATTGGCAAATCTTATTGCGGTGCCGGTTGTGTCATTTGTCACGGTGCCGCTGATATTGCTGGCAATGCTCTTGCCTGTGCCGCCGATTTCAGCGGGATTGTGGTATCTGGCGGACCTTTCTATAAACAAAGTATTGCTGGTGCTGCAGTTGTTACCCGCTGGCTGGTGGGCATGGAGTGATACCTTACCCGCGATCGTGCTGCTTTGGGTGGGATTACTTCTCTGGCGCAGCAAGCTGATTTATTACAGCCTGATGCCGTGTTGTAGCCTGGTACTCGCGATTATCCTCTGGCGCAGTTCTACGCAGCGTGATGACTGGCAAATCGACATGATTGATGTGGGGCACGGACTGGCCGTTGCCATCACTCAGGGCAAAGAAGTGGTGCTGTATGATGTTGGACCCGGCTGGAAGCAGGATGATGCCGGTTCACGCGTCATCCTGCCATGGTTGCGATATCACAGCAGAAGCCTTCATTCTCTGATCTTAAGCCACAAGCATCTTGATCACCGTGGTGGACTACACTCATTGCTCAAAATTAATCCAGCGTTAGTAATCCGTAGTGCCTTAGCGGAAAAGGGTCATCTGCCATGCTTCCGTGGCCAGCAGTGGCATTGGGGCAAATTGCAATTTACCGCCTTGTGGCCGCCGGAGAGTCAGACCCAGGGACAAAATAACGATTCGTGTGTGGTGCGAGTCGATGATGGGCAATTTAGCGTATTGCTCACCGGTGATATTGAGGTCGAAGCCGAGAGAAAAATTGTCGCGCTGGAAAAAGATGCACTCAACGCGACGATTTTGCAGGTGCCGCACCACGGCAGCAGGACATCGTCAGGCGCGTTACTGTTACGTAATGTTGCTGGAAAAGCAGCATTTGCTTCGGTGGCGCGATATAACGCCTGGCGTATGCCGGCACCAGCCGTAGTACAGCGCTATCGTCAGCAAGGCTATATGTGGTACGACACGGCTCAATCGGGGCAGGTTCATGTGGGTATCAGACAAGGTCATTGGCAAATTAAGGGCTTAAGAGAGCAAATAAAGCCTCGCTGGTACCATCAGTGGTTTGGCGTCAAACGCGATTCCAGGTAGAATGAGCGGCTATTTCAAACAGCGTGAATAAATAATGCATCAAGATAAAGATCTCTCAACGTGGCAGACATTCCGTCGACTCTGGCCGATGATTGCGCCCCATAAGGCTGGTCTGTATGTGTCAGCGGTGGCGCTGATACTCAATGCGGCAGGCGATACCCTGATGCTCTCTCTGTTGAAACCTTTACTGGATGATGGCTTCGGTAAAGCTGACAGATCCGTAATGCTGTGGATGCCGCTGGTGGTAATCGGCCTGATGCTGGTGCGCGGCGTAACCAGCTATGTCTCCAGTTACTGCATCTCATGGGTTTCCGGCAACGTGGTCATGAACATGCGTCGCCGTCTGTTCGGCCATATGATGGGCATGCCGGTTACCTTCTTCGATCAACAGTCAACGGGAACGCTGCTATCACGCATCACCTACGATTCTGAGCAGGTTGCCTCTTCTTCTTCAAGCGCACTGGTTACCGTGGTGCGTGAAGGGGCCTCGATCATTGGCCTGTTCATCATGATGTTCTATTACAGCTGGCAGCTGTCTCTGATTCTCATTGTGCTGGCGCCGATCGTCTCTTTTGCCATTCGTACCGTTTCAAAGCGCTTCCGCAGCATCAGTAAGAACATGCAGAACACTATGGGACAGGTGACAACCAGCGCCGAACAGATGCTAAAAGGGCATAAAGAAGTGCTGATCTTTGGTGGCCAGGACGTCGAAGCGAAGCGCTTTTCTCAGGTTAGCAACAAGATGCGTCAACAGGGCATGAAACTGGTGTCAGCGTCCTCCATTTCTGATCCGGTGATTCAGTTAATTGCCTCACTGGCACTGGCATTCGTGCTTTATGCCGCGAGCTTCCCAAGCGTGATGGATACGCTCACAGCCGGTACCATCACTGTGGTCTTCTCTTCAATGATCGCCCTGATGCGTCCGCTGAAGTCACTGACCAACGTCAATGCGCAGTTCCAGCGCGGTATGGCGGCATGTCAGACGCTGTTCTCGATTCTCGACAGTGAGCAGGAAGTGGATAACGGCAAGCGTGAGATGGATCGCGCCAAAGGTGATGTTGAATTCCGTAACGTGACCTTTACCTATCCAGGCCGTGAAATCCCTGCGCTGCGCGATATTAACCTGTCGCTGCCAGCCGGTAAAACGGTTGCACTGGTCGGTCGTTCCGGCTCGGGTAAGTCCACCATGGCCAGTTTGTTGACGCGCTTCTACGACATCGACAGCGGTGAAATATTGCTGGATGGTCACGACTTACGTGAATACACTCTGCGCTCGCTACGTAACCAGGTCGCGCTGGTTTCCCAAAACGTGCACCTTTTCAACGACACCATCGCCAACAACATTGCGTATGCCCGCAATGGCCAGTACACGCGTGAACAAATCGAGCAGGCTGCGACCATGGCGCATGCGATGGACTTTATCCAGAAGATGGATAATGGCCTCGATACCGTGATTGGTGAGAATGGCGTGCTGCTTTCCGGTGGTCAGCGTCAGCGAATTGCGATTGCGCGCGCGTTACTGCGTGACTGCCCAATCTTGATTCTCGATGAAGCCACATCAGCGCTGGATACCGAATCTGAGCGTGCGATTCAGGCCGCACTTGATGAGCTGCAGAAAAACCGTACTTCACTGGTGATTGCGCACCGTCTGTCGACCATTGAAAAAGCTGATGAGATCGTCGTGGTTGAAGATGGTCGCATTGTCGAACGCGGTACTCACAGCGTGCTGCTGGAACAGAAGGGCGCTTATGCGCAGCTTCACAAGCTGCAGTTCGGTCAATGATTGAACGCATCTGGAGCGGGCGCTCGCCGTTATGGCTATTGCTATGGCCGCTGAGTTTGCTTTATGGGGCGATCACCTGGCTGATTCGCCTCAGCTTCCAGCGCGGGTGGCGAAAAAGCTGGCGCGCACCTTGCCCGGTGATTGTGGTGGGGAATCTCACCGCAGGCGGGAATGGTAAAACGCCCGTAGTGATCTGGTTGGTGCAGGCGCTGCAACAACGCGGCTTACGCGCTGGTGTGGTGTCGCGGGGTTATGGCGGTAAAGCTGAACGTTATCCGCTACTGGTTACCGCTGAAACGCCCACGGCGCAGGCTGGCGATGAACCTGTTTTAATCGCTCAGCGCACGCAGGTGCCGGTCGCGGTTGCGCCGCAGCGGCGTCTGGCGGTAGAAGGCCTACTCGCTGCGCACGATCTGGATGTGATCATTACCGATGATGGCCTGCAGCACTACGCGCTGCAGCGCGATCGTGAAATCGTGGTGGTGGATGGGATGCGTCGTTTTGGCAATGGCTGGTGGTTACCGGCTGGGCCAATGCGTGAACGTGCCTCGCGACTTCAGACGGTGAATGCGGTGATCGTTAATGGCGGTGATGCGCAGGCGGACGAAATTGCGATGACATTGCAGCCCGGTCTGGCGGTAAACCTGATCAGCGGCGCAACCGTAGCGTTAGAACAGCTGCCGGAAATCGTCGCCATGGCCGGTATTGGTCATCCGCCGCGCTTCTTTAACACGCTCAAACAGCAAGGTATTCAGCCAGTGGCAGAAATTGCCTTCGCCGATCACCATGCTTACAGCGAAGACGAATTGCAACGTCTGACTCAGGCACAACAGTGCTTACTGATGACGGAAAAAGATGCGGTGAAATGCCGTGGCTTTGCTCGCCCAAACTGGTGGTATCTGCCGGTAGATGCGCATCTGCAAGGCACGGCGGTGGCAACCTTGTTAGACGATATCACTCATCTCTGCACCAACGCGCGCGACGCCCGTTCGCGCTAACCACCGAAAAGGGAATTGAGTCATGAACCTCGCCGCTTCCCTCTCGTTACAAACTGCTCGTCACCTTCATCTGGCTGCTCAGGGACTGTTACGTCCTTTGGGCCGTCGGGCGCGCTTTACCGATATTCACGCCACTGTGCGTCAAATGTCTTTGCTGCAAATCGATACCATCAATGTGGTGGCTCGCAGTCCTTATCTGGTGCTGTTTAGTCGCCTTGGCGCATACCAGTCCAATTGGCTGGAACAGGCGCTGGTATCTGGCGCGTTATTTGAGTATTGGGCGCATGAAGCCTGTTTTATTCCTGTCGAAGATTACCCACTGCTGCGTCATCGCATGCTGGAACCGCAGCGACTTGGCTGGAAGTACAACCAACAGTGGGTTGAGGAACACCAACAAGAAATCACTGATCTTCTGCAACATATCTCCGCCAATGGTCCGGTACGTGCTGCCGATTTCAGCAATGATAAACAGACCAAACCAGGTTGGTGGGCGTGGAAGCCGCATAAGCGTCATCTGGAGAATTTGTTCAGTGCCGGTCAGTTGATGGTGGTTGAGCGGCGTAACTTCCAGCGGGTTTACGATCTGCACAGCCGCGTAATGCCGGACTGGATTGATGAACAGCATGCACTGAGTGAAGATGAAGCAGTGATACAGATGTTGAGTCACAGCGCGCGCAGCCTCGGCATTTTTCGTGACAGTTGGCTAGCAGACTACTATCGCCTCAAACGTGCACCACTCAAGTCGTGGCTCGCGGATGCCGCCGCACGCGGAGAGATAGTTCGCGTTGAGGTCGAGCAACTGGGTGAAATGTGGCTGCACCACGCGTTATTGCCGCTGCTGGAAAAGCCACTCTCGGCCACGCATACCACGCTGTTGTCACCCTTTGATCCGGTGGTTTGGGATCGTCGTCGCGCGCTGGAGCTGTTTAGTTTTGATTACCGCATTGAGTGCTACACGCCAGCGGAGAAGCGCAAATATGGTTATTTTGTCTTGCCAGTGCTGCATCGCGGCGTATTGAAAGCGCGCATCGACGCCAAAATGGAGCGTCAGGCAAAACAATTGGTAATTCGTGCATTCTGGCTGGAAGAGGGCACACGCGTCAGTAACGCTTTCCTTAATGATGTACAAAAAGCCATTAATCGCTTTGCTGCGTGGCAAGCTGCCAACGAAGTGATTATCGAAAATGCGCCGGCAGAACTGTTGGCGGCCTGGTCAAATCGCTGGTCAATGGTTGAATAACACCGCCACTTGTCTGGCTTGAGTGCGCCATTCCTGCGCACGCTATTATGATATGCTAACCGTCTGAATCGGTCCTGAATGGAGAAGATTATGGATCACCGTTTACTCGAAATCGTTGCCTGCCCGGTATGCAACGGAAAACTCTATTTCAACAAAGAGCAGCAAGAGCTGATCTGTAAACCAGATGGCCTGGCTTATCCGGTACGTGACGGTATTCCAGTGTTGCTGGAAGTGGAAGCGCGTACGCTGTCTGTTGAAGAGATCCATCCATGAGTTTTGTTGCCATTATTCCTGCGCGTTACGCTTCAACGCGTCTGCCCGGCAAACCGCTGGTGGATATTCAGGGTAAACCGATGGTGCTGCACGTCATGGAACGCGCGCGTGA
The DNA here is from genome assembly GCF_031974595.1 of Pantoea sp. CTOTU46764. Taxonomy (NCBI): domain Bacteria; kingdom Pseudomonadati; phylum Pseudomonadota; class Gammaproteobacteria; order Enterobacterales; family Erwiniaceae; genus Pantoea; species Pantoea sp. CTOTU46764. Next base: position 8,124 of record NZ_DALYOQ010000012.1, read on the forward strand.
ATCGGGTGCCGATCGTGTGATTGTCGCCACCGATCATCCGGATGTGGCGGCGGCGGTAACCGCAGCCGGCGGTGAAGTGTGCATGACGCGAGTCGATCATCAGTCCGGCACCGAGCGTTTGGCAGAAGTTGTCGATAAGTATCAGTTTGCCGACGACACCATCATCGTTAACGTGCAGGGCGATGAGCCGATGATCCCGGCGGAAATTGTACGTCAGGTAGCAGGTAATCTGGCGCAATCCGAAGCCGGAATGGCGACGCTGGCGGTGCCGATCACCGATGCAGAAGAAGCCTTTAACCCGAACGCGGTGAAAGTGGTGATGGACGCCAAAGGTTATGCGCTCTACTTCTCACGCGCCACTATTCCCTGGGATCGCGAGCGTTATGCTCAATCCCGCGAGCAGATTGGCGATACGCTGCTGCGCCACATTGGTATCTACGCTTATCGCGCCGGGTTTATCCGTCGCTATATTGCGTGGGAACCTTGCCCGCTGGAGCACATTGAGCTGCTCGAACAGCTGCGCGTGCTGTGGTACGGTGAAAAGATTCACGTCGCGGTGGCAAAAGCTATCCCAAGTGTTGGGGTGGATACGCCGGAAGACCTTGAGCGGGTTCGTCTCGCTATGCAGGGTTAATCTCCGACCGGCCAGCGGCTCTCGCTGGCCTTAAAGTTTGATCTGGCGCTAAGCTTTGCGCCGCCATCACCTCCAGCATATTCCAGCCCTTTGACTTCGGAGGATATTGCATGGAACAGCTCCGTTCAGAACTCGCGTTGGTGCTCGGTGAAAGCATTAGCCGTCTCGAAACCATTAGCGAGCAGACGCACACGCGGCTATATGCGCTTTACGATAACGCCGGTAAACCAATGCCGCTGGTGGCGAAGTATTTTCGTCATCAGGGACGTGCGGCGCTGGAAGCCAAAAAGCTGACCATGCTAGGCCATGATGGCTTGGTCGCCGTGCCTGCTGTGTTTGGCCTGGTGCTCAGCCAGCAAAAGCCGGTACATGAAATGTTGCTGATGGCGCGCTTTAACGGCGTCTCGGCGGAAGCTCCGGCACGCAGCGCAGCACGCTGGGAACAGCTGTGCGAGCAGATCGTCGAAGGCGTATTGGCGTGGCATCGCATCGACAGTCATGGCTTAGTCGGCAGCGTGGACAGCGTACAGGAAAATAGCTGGCCCGCATGGTATCGCCAGCGGGTTGATGTGCTGTGGTCAACGCTGGGTTATCTGTCGCCGCCGTTTTTCACGCTGGAAGATCGTCAGATTCTATTTCGCAGCCGTCAGTTATTAGCGCGTCTTTTCAACGGATTTGACGATCCCTGCGTGTTGATGCACGGCAATTTGCGCTTAGCCAGCATGCTGAAAGATGCGCACAGCGATCAGCTGATTGCGATGATGCAGCCGGGCAACATTCTCTGGGCACCGCGCGAATACGATCTGATGCGCCTGGCGGATAGCGGCGCAGAAGCGTCACTGCTGCAACACTATCTGCAGCGAGCGCCCGTGGCGGAAGGTTTCCTCTGGCGACGCTGGTTGTATCAGTTGTGGGATTGCGTCGACACGCTGGTCAGCAGCGGACAGTTTGACCGTCCGCGTTTCGATCACGCCCGCGCGCAATTACTCCCCTGGCTGGCTTGAGGTGAGATCGTCACCGCGCAGCTTCTGCCAGATCTGACCCAGCGTTTCATAGATTGCGCGCTCACTGTGACCGAGCCACAGCGGTGACGGAATCGCACGTTCCCAACCGTTGAGCGGCGATGTCACCGCCAGCTGGTTCGCCGGTGCAGCCAGCGGATTCATGCCGGCACTTTGGAAGAATTGCATCGCACGTGGCAGATGGTTAGCGGAGGTCACCAGTAAAAACGGATGTTCGCCAATCGTCTTTTTCACTGCGCGTGCTTCACCAATCGTATCCCGCGGTTGATCCAACTGAATAATCGCTTCTGATGGCACACCCAGACTCTCCGCCACTTCAGCCGCCACGCTGGCGCTGCTGCGTGGGTTTTCGCCTGCCGCTGCGCCCGTAAAGATCATTTTCGCCTGCGGATAGCGCCGCCACTGACGCACGCCTTCGGCCACGCGCGGCAAACTGTTACTGATTAAATTCGAACTCGGTGCCCAATTCGGATTGAAGGTATAGCCGCCGCCGAGCACCACGATATAATCGACCGGCTCGTTACCGTTCCAGGTGGGATAATGATTTTCCAGCGGTAACAGCAAGCGATCGGCAACCGGCTGCAGGCTCAAAACCAGCAGTAGCAGCCAACTGCAAGAGATAAGGATTTTGCCGCTTTTTTGCCAGCGGCTGAACCAGAGCAGCAAAAGTCCTGCAGCCATCAGCAATAACAGCAGCGGCAAGGGGAGCAACATCCCGCCAATGACTTTTTTGAATGCGAAAAACATCGAATATGGCCTCTTTTGTCCAAAAAAACAGCTGCCAGACGGTTACTGCGGCATGAAAGGTTCATTCTTGTTGAGCCTGTGACAAAATAGCACAAGTTGAATGCAGCAAAGCGGAGCCATCATCATGCAGGATCGTAACTTTGACGATCTGGCGGACAAATTCTCACAGAACATTTATGGCACGCGTAAAGGGCAAGTGCGCCAGGCGATTGTCTGGGACGAGCTGGAAGCCCTGTTACCGACACTGCCTGCGGGACCTTTACAGGTGCTGGATGCCGGCGGTGGCGTGGGACAAATCTCAAGCGGGCTGGCGGCGCGCGGTCATCAGGTGGTGCTGTGCGATCTCTCTGCTGAAATGCTGAAACTGGCAGAAGCCCATGCGCTCGCCGCAGGTGTGAGCCACAACATGCAATTCAAACAAATTAGCGCCCAGCAGGTGGGCGAACATTTGGATACGCAGGTTGATCTGGTATTGTTTCACGCGGTGTTGGAATGGGTCGCGCATCCGGAAGAGGTGCTCCAAGCGCTGTGGCACACACTCAAGCCCGGCGGCGTGCTGTCGTTGATGTTTTACAACGCGCACGGCTTAACCTTCCGCACCCTGACGCTCGGCAATTTCGGCTATATGCGCGCCAATATGAGCAAACGTAAAAAGCGCACGCTGTCGCCCGATTTCCCGCGCGATCCCGACGATGTGACGCGCTGGCTGACAAACTGTGGATTTGAAATTGAACGGCGTGCGGGCATTCGCGTCTTCTGTGATTACATGAAGCCGCAACCCGGCGCAGGGAAGAGCGTTGAGGAAATCATTGAGATGGAACGGCGTTTCTGTCGCCAGGAGCCCTTTTTAAGTTTAGGGCGCTATATCCACGTGACCGCGCGCAAACCCAGCCAGAAGGATCAACTATGAGCGAATTTTCCCAGACGGTCCCCGAATTGGTGGCATGGGCGCGCAAGAACGATTTTTCGCTTGCGCTGCCGGTAGAACGTCTGGCCTTTTTGCTGGCCATCGCCACCTTAAACGGTGAACGCATGGACGGCGAGATGAGTGAAGGCGAGCTGATTGACGCGTTTCGCCACGTTAGCAAAGCATTCGAACAAACCCACGAAACCGTCCAGGTCCGTGCCAATAACGCCATCAATGACATGGTGCGTCAGCGCTTGCTTAATCGCTTTACCAGCGAGCTGACGGAAGGCCACGCCATCTATCGTCTTACACCGCTCGCCATCGGCATTACCGACTATTACATCCGTCAGCGCGAGTTCTCCACGCTGCGCCTGTCGATGCAGCTGTCGATTGTGGCACAAGAGTTAAAACGTGCCGCAGACGCCGCTGAAGAAGACGGTGACGAATTCCACTGGCATCGCAACGTATTTGCACCGCTGAAATATTCGGTGGCGGAAATCTTCGATAGCATCGACATGACGCAGCGCCTGATGGATGAACAGCAGCAAGCGGTGAAAACCGATATTGCCGATCTGCTCAACAAAGACTGGCGCGCGGCGATCTCCAGCTGTGAAATGTTGCTGTCGGAAACCTCCGGTACGCTACGTGAACTGCAGGATACGCTGGAAGCGGCGGGCGATAAGCTGCAGGCCAATTTACTGCGCATTCAGGATGCGACGCTAAGCAGCCCGGATCTGGGCTTTGTCGATAAGCTGGTGTTTGACCTGCAAAACAAGCTCGATCGCATCATCAGCTGGGGCCAGCAGGCTATCGATCTGTGGATCGGCTACGACCGCCACGTACACAAGTTTATTCGTACCGCCATCGACATGGATAAGAACCGCGTGTTTGCGCAGCGTTTACGCCTGTCGGTGCAAAACTATTTCGATCAGCCGTGGGCGCTGACCTACGCCAATGCCGATCGTCTTTACGATATGCGCGATGAAGAGATGACGCTGCGTAATGACGAGGTGATGGGCGAGCTGCCGCCGGAAATGGAATACGAAGAGTTTAATGAGATTCGTGAGCAGCTGGCCGCGATGATCGAAGAGGCGCTGCAAATTTATAAGCAGGAGCAGAAGCCGCTCCATCTTGCCACGGTGATGCGTGACTATCTGTCGCAGTATCCGCGCGCGCGCCACTTTGATCTGGCGCGTATCGTCATCGATCAAGCGGTGCGACTCGGCGTGGCCGAAGCTGATTTAGCCGGTCTGCCTGCGCAATGGCAGGCCATTAATGATTACGGAGCCAAGGTGCAGGCACATGTCATCGACAAATATTGAACAAGTGATGCCAGTTAAACTGGCATTGGCTCTGGCAAACCCGATTTTCCCGGCGCTCGATAGCCAGTTACGCGCGGGTCGCCACATTGGCATTGAAGAGCTGGATAATCACGCCTTCCTGATGGATTACCAGGAGTATCTCGAAGAGTTTTACGCGCGTTACAACGTTGAGCTGATCCGCGCGCCGGAAGGCTTCTTCTATTTGCGTCCGCGTTCAACCACCTTGATCCCGCGCTCGGTGCTGTCCGAGCTGGATATGATGGTGGGCAAAATTCTTTGCTATCTCTACCTCAGCCCGGAACGTCTGGCGAATGAGGGGATTTTTACCCAACAAGAGCTGTATGACGAACTGCTGTCGCTGGCCGATGAGAGCAAACTGCTCAAGCTGGTAAATCAGCGTTCCACCGGTTCCGATCTTGACCGCGCCAAGCTGCAGGAAAAAATGCGTGCGTCGCTGAGCCGCCTGCGCCGTCTTGGCATGGTGTGGTTTATGGGCAACGACAGCAGCAAATTCCGCATCACCGAATCGGTGTTCCGCTTTGGCGCCGACGTGCGCAGCGGTGACGATGCGCGTGAAGCACAGCTGCGCCTGATTCGTGACGGTGAAGCGATGACGCTGGAAAGCGCGCCAGCTGCGGCAGAAAACGATGAAGCAGATAACGATTTTGACGCTGAAAGCGACGCGAATGATAACGCGGAGGATGAACAAGCATGATTGAACGCGGTAAATTTCGTTCGCTAACGCTGATCAACTGGAACGGCTTCTTTGCCCGTACTTTTGATCTTGATGAACTGGTCACCACCCTCTCGGGCGGTAACGGTGCGGGTAAATCCACCACCATGGCTGCTTTCGTTACGGCGATGATCCCTGACTTAACGCTGCTGCACTTCCGTAACACCACCGAAGCGGGTGCAACTTCCGGTTCGCGCGATAAAGGCCTGCACGGCAAGCTGCGCGCCGGTGTCTGCTATTCGGTGCTGGATGTGGTTAACTCACGCCATCAACGCGTGATTGTTGGCGTACGTCTGCAGCAGGTGGCGGGACGCGATAAAAAAGTCGATATCAAGCCATTCAGTATTCACGGCTTGCCGAGCGATTCGCAGGCTACCGATATGCTGACCGAAATCCTTAATAACCGTCAGGCGCGCGTGTTGCCGCTGACGGAAGTAAAGGAGCGCGTGGAAGCGCAGGAAGGCGTGCAGTTCAAACAGTACAACTCGGTCACCGATTATCACGCGGTACTGTTCGAGCTCGGCGTGGTGCCACGTCGTTTGCGTAACGCCAGCGATCGCAGCAAGTTCTATCGTCTGATTGAGGCATCTCTTTACGGCGGTATTTCTAGCGCCATTACCCGCTCGCTGCGCGATTACCTGCTGCCAGAAAACGGCGGCGTGCGTAAAGCCTTCCAGGATATGGAAGCCGCGCTGCGGGAAAACCGCATGACGCTGGAAGCGATTCGCGTTACTCAATCGGATCGCGACCTGTTTAAGCATCTGATCTCGGAAGCCACCAGCTACGTTTCTGCCGACTACATGCGCCACGCCAACGAGCGCCGCATTCATCTCGACGGCGCGCTGCAGCTGCGTAATGAGCTGTTTACCAGCCGCAATCAGCTGATTTCCGAGCAGTATCGCCACATTGAAATGGCGCGTGAATTGTCGGAGCACAACGGTGCCGAAAGCGATCTGGAAAGCGATTATCAGGGCGCCAGCGATCACCTGAATCTGGTGCAAACCGCCATGCGCCAGCAGGAAAAAATCGAGCGTTATGATGCCGATCTGGAAGAGCTGACCTATCGCCTTGAAGAGCAGAATGAAGTTGTAGCTGAAGCGCGTGAAGTACAGGAAGAGAATGAAGCGCGCGCCGAAGCGGCTGAAGTGGAAGTGGATGAGCTGAAAAGCCAGCTTGCTGACTTCCAGCAGGCGCTCGACGTGCAGCAAACGCGTGCCATTCAATATCAGCAAGCCTTGCAGGCGCTGGAGAAAGCACGCACGCAGTGTCAGCTGCCCGATTTATCTATCGATAACGCCGCTGAATGGCAGGAAACCTTCCAGGCGCGTGAAGAAGAAGCCACCGAACGCCTGCTGCGTCTCGAACAGAAGCTGAGCGTCGCCGAAGCGGCGCACAGCCAATTTGAGCAAGCGTTAGCGTTAGTGACCAGCATTGCCGGTGACGTGGGTCGTCAGGACGCGTGGCAAGTGGGGCGCGAATTACTGCGTGACGCCGGCAATCAACGCCATCATGCTGAACAACTCTCCTCGCTGCGTCTGCGCCTCAATGAATTAGAAACCCGTCTGCGTGAGCAGCATGATGCCGAGCGTCTGCTGGCAGATTTCTGCAAACGTCAGGGCCAGCAATACGATGCGGATGCGCTGGACGGCTTGCAGCGTGAACTCGAAGCGCAGATTGAGCAGCTGAATAGCAGCGTTGCCGATGCAGGTGAACGCCGCATGTTGATGCGTCAGGAGCTGGAGCAGCTGCGTGAACGCATCACCGCGCTGACCGCGCGTGCGCCACACTGGCTGGCGGCGCAGGAAATTCTGACGCAGCTGAGCGAGCAAACCGGTCAGGCGCTGACCAGCAGCCAGCAGATCACTGAATTTATGCAGCAACTGCTGGAGCGCGAGCGTGAAACCACGGTTGAACGCGACGAGCTGGCCGCGCGTAAGCGTGAAGTTGAACAGCAGATTGAGCGTCTGAGCCAACCAGGCGGCGCGGAAGATGCGCGCCTGACGCAGCTGGCGGAACGTTTTGGCGGCGTGCTGCTGTCGGAAATTTATGATGACGTTACGCTGGATGACGCGCCGTACTTCTCGGCGTTATACGGCCCATCGCGCCATGCCATCGTGGTGCCCGATCTGTCGCTGGTGCGCGACCTGCTCGACGGTTTAGACGAGTGCCCGGAAGATCTCTATCTGATTGAAGGCGATCCGCAAGCCTTTGACGACAGCGTATTTAGCGTCGAAGAGCTGGAAAAAGCAGTGGTGGTGAAAGTGGCTGAACGTCAGTGGCGCTACTCTCGCTTCCCGAAAGTGCCGTTGTTTGGACGCGCGGCGCGTGAAAACCAGCTTGAGTTGCTGAATAACGAACGTGAACAGCTGGCTGAGCGTTATGCCACGCTGTCGTTTGATGTGCAGAAAACCCAGCGTCTGCATCAATCCTTCAGCCGCTTCATCGGCAGCCATTTAGCGGTGGCGTTTGATGAAGATCCAGAAGCGCAGATTCGTCAGCTTAACAACCGCCGTGGTGAGCTGGAGCGGGCGCTGGCGCAGCATGAAAATGACAATCAGCAGCAGCGTGCGCAGTTTGAACAGGCAAAAGAGGGCGTTAGCCAGCTGAACCGCCTGCTGCCGCGCGTGAATCTGCTGCTCGACGACACGCTCGGCGATCGCTGTGATGAGATCCGCGAGCGCGTGGAAGAAGCGCAGGAAGCCGCGCGCTTCCTGCATCAGCACGGCAGCAAACTCAGCAAGCTGGAGCCGCTGATTTCTGTACTGCAAAGCGATCCGCAGCAGCACGATCAGCTGCAGCGTGACTATCAGCAGGCACAGCAGCAGCAGCGCGATGCGCGTCAGCAGGCCTTTGCCCTGACCGAAGTGGTGCAGCGTCGTGCACACTTCAGCTACGAGAGTTCGGCGGGCATGCTGGGCGGCAACAGCGATCTCAATGAACAGCTGCGTCAGCGTCTGGAACAGGCGGAAGGCGAGCGCAGCCGCGCACGTGAACGTCTGCGTGGACATCAGGCGCAGCTGACGCAGTATTCGCAGGTGCTGGCATCGCTGAAAAGTTCTTACGATGCCAAACGCGACATGCTGAAAGAGTTGCAGCAAGAGATGCAGGATATCGGCGTGCATGCCGATGCCAGCGCAGAAGAGCGCGCGCGCATTCGTCGTGATGAGCTGTACAGCGCGTTGAGCCACAACCGTGCGCGTCGCAACCAGCTGGAAAAACAGATCACCTTCTGTGAAGCCGAAATGGACAGCCTGCAGAAGAAACTGCGCAAGCTGGAACGCGATTATCATCAGATTCGTGAGCAGGTGGTCAGCGCGAAAGCCGGCTGGTGCACGGTGTTGCGTCTGGTTAAAGAGAACGGCGTTGAGCGTCGTCTGCATCGTCGTGAATTGGCCTATCTCAGCGGCGATGAGCTGCGTTCGATGTCGGATAAGGCGCTGGGTGCGCTGCGTCTGGCGGTAGCGGATAACGAGCATCTGCGCGATGTGCTGCGCATGTCGGAAGATCCGAAACGTCCGGAACGCAAGATTCAGTTCTTTATCGCGGTTTACCAGCATCTGCGCGAACGTATTCGTCAGGACATCATTCGTACCGACGATCCCGTTGAAGCCATTGAGCAGATGGAAATCGAGCTGAATCGTCTGACCGAAGAGCTGACGGCGCGTGAACAGACGCTGGCAATCAGCTCACGCAGCGCGGCGAACATCATTCGCAAAACCATTCAGCGCGAGCAGAACCGTATTCGTCAGCTGAACCAGGGCTTGCAGGCGGTGAGCTTTGGTCAGGTGCGCAGCGTGCGCCTCAACGTGAACGTGCGTGAAGCGCACTCAACGCTGCTGGATACACTGTCGGAAGAGCATGAACAGCATCAGGATCTGTTTACCAGCAACCGCTTAACCTTCTCGGAAGCGCTGGCGAAACTCTATCAACGCCTGAATCCGCAGATTGATATGGGCCAGCGCACGCCGCAAACCATCGGTGAAGAGCTGCTCGATTACCGCAACTATCTTGAGATGGAAGTGGAAGTGAACCGTGGCTCCGACGGCTGGCTGCGTGCAGAAAGTGGCGCGCTTTCGACCGGTGAAGCGATCGGTACCGGGATGTCGATTCTGGTGATGGTAGTGCAGAGCTGGGAAGAGGAATCCCGTCGTCTGCGCGGCAAAGACATCTCGCCGTGTCGTCTGCTATTCCTCGATGAAGCGGCACGTCTGGATGCGCGTTCAATCGCCACGCTGTTTGAGCTGTGCGAACGTCTGGAGATGCAGCTGATTATCGCGGCACCAGAGAACATCAGCCCGGAAAAAGGCACCACTTACAAACTGGTGCGCAAGATGTTCAATAACACCGAACACGTACATGTGGTCGGTCTGCGCGGCTTCTCGGCGGATCCCGCACCGAGCAAAGATCAAAGTCCTACGGTCGGTCTTGAATATGAGAATTCATAACGCTTAATCTGGTTAAAAAACAGCACTACGTTTAATCTGTATGCGGCATCTGCACTTAGAGGCAGATGCCGTTTTTTATTCGTATACTCAACATTAAGAGTATGGCTGTACATGGCGATCACAGGGCGCTATGTCATTGGTGAGAAGGGGGCAGGGATGTTGCTAAACAACAAGCGCAAAATGAGTCGTGCTGCAGTAGCACTCGGTTTGTCAATGGTATTATCGCCGCTGGCTGTCAGCCATGCGGCCATCACCTCCACGCTACCCAACTCGACGCATCACAGCTCGATGTCGGTTTCTGCCAGTCAGCAACAGATTCAGCAGGCGTTTAGTGCCACTGAACAACCCTTCTATCTACCAGGCTTGGCCGGTATTTATGCGTCGCGCGACATGGCACCGCTGTGGCAGGACCCGCAAGCGGTGCAGGCTTTCCAGCAGCAATTGGCGGAAGTGGCGCTCTCGGGCGTGCAGCCGCAGTTCACCCGTTGGGTGGAGCGGCTAACCAATCCGAACATTAAAGGTCTGGCGCGCGATATCGTGCTCAGTGATGCGATGCTCGGCTATCTGCAATTTGTTGCCAATGTCCCGACACAAGGCGAAACCTGGCTTTACAGCAACGTGCCGTACAAGCTGACCATGCCATCGCTGGCGGCCATCAATCAGTGGCAGAATGCGGTGAATGGCGGTGGCAGCCGTACTTTCGTGGTGTCACTGCAGCCGCAGCATCCGCAATATGCACCGATGCACAATGCCTTGAAAACGCTGCTAAACGATCATCATCCGTGGCCACAGCTGCGTGATACCGCTACGCTGCGCCCAGGACAAATCAGCAATGATGTGCCGGCACTGCGTGAGATTCTGCAACGCACCGGCATGTTGACCACCAGCCACAGCACTACGCCAACGCCAGCGGAAGATGCGGTACCAACAGCGCCGGTTCCGGTGAGTCAGAGCAATCAGCCGGTGGCGGTGAGCCCATCTGCGGCAAACTTTGATGATATTGATGCGGCTCCGGCACTCGCTGCTACGCCTGAAGTGGCCAATAATGTGGCTACCAACCCAACGGCAACCGGTCCCAACGTCTATGACGCTGCGCTGGTGGAGGGCGTCAAACGCTTCCAGCACTGGCAAGGCTTGGCCGATGACGGCGCGATTGGTCCGCGCACCCGTGAATGGCTGAATGTGCCGCCGCAGATGCGCGCCTCGCTGCTGGCGCTTAATATTCAGCGTCTGCGTCTGCTGCCGGATGATATGCACAACGGCATCATGGTAAACATTCCCAACTATTCGCTGACCTACTACAACAATGGCGCCACCATATTGTCGTCACGCGTGATTGTGGGTCGTCCCGACCGCAAAACGCCGCTGATGCGTAGCGCGCTGAATAATGTGGTGCTGAATCCACCGTGGAATGTGCCAACCACGCTGGTGCGCCAGGATATTGTGCCTAAGGTGAAGCAGGATCCGAGCTATCTGTATAAGCACGGTTATACGCTGCTCTCGGGCTGGAGTGCGGATGCGGAAGTGATCGATCCTTCAATGATTGACTGGCATATGGTGTCGGCGGCGAGCTTCCCGTATCGCATTCGTCAGGCGCCAGGCGCGACTAACTCACTGGGTCGCTACAAATTCAATATGCCGAGTTCGGATGCGATCTATCTGCACGATACGCCAAACCATACTCTGTTCCAGCGCGATATTCGTGCGCTCAGTTCAGGTTGTGTGCGCGTCAATAAAGCCTCGGAACTGGCCGATCTGCTCCTGCAGGATGTGGGCTGGAATGACGGCCGTATTTCGGACACGTTGAAAGAGGGGAATACCCGTTATGTGCCAATTCGCCATCGCATCCCAGTGAACCTTTACTACCTCACCGCCTGGGTTGCAGATGATGGACTCCCGCAATATCGTACAGATATTTACAATTATGATAACCCTGCGCGTTCCGGCAGTCAGGTGCTGTATAAAGCCGGTCAATTGTTACTCTAGTACTTGATTTGGCTGTTTTCTCTTCACATGAATTTAACCAAGACCAGTCTCGAAAATTTGATTTTGAGCTGGTTTTGGTCTTCTGCAACATATTCTGGGTTGACTGAGTCTTAGGCGGACGTTAATGTTCGGCCTTGTGTATTTTTCGCACATATTTTATCCGCTTTAGACTAGGTAACCTCGCTTCATGGCTAATATTGATTCTCAACGTCGTCGATTACTCTTGATTGGAGGCGCAGCTGCAGGATTATCACTGCTTCCTGGCTCCGCTCTGGCTTCGCTTTCCACCGCCCGCCCTCGAGTATTGACACTTAGTAACCTTCACACCGGTGAAACCCTTAAAACGGAGTTTTTTAACGGTAAGCGTTATGACAAGGATGAGTTAGCCCGCTTAAATCACTTTTTCCGTGATTACCGCGCCAATCAGGTGAAGAACATCGATCCCCATCTTTTTGATCAGCTTTACCGCCTGCAAACGTTGCTCGATACGCGCAAGCCGGTGCAGTTGATCTCGGGTTACCGCACCTTAGCCACTAACACCATGTTGCGTGAATCGGGTCCGGGCGTGGCGAAAAAAAGCTATCACACCAAAGGACAAGCGATGGATTTCCACATTGAGGGAATTTCGTTGAGCAATGTTCGCAAAGCGGCGTTATCTATGCGCGCCGGTGGTGTAGGATATTACCCGCGCAGCAACTTCGTACACATAGATACCGGGCCTGCAAGGCACTGGTCCTGATGCCGGCAGCGCTGCGTGTGCCGGTCATGGAGTGCTATGAATTACCAAATTATTCCGGTTACGGCTTTTTCCCAGAACTGTTCAGTTATTTGGGATGACGAAACCCAACAAGCCGCATTGGTCGATCCCGGCGGCGATGCGGAAACCATCAAAGCCGTGCTGGCAGAACGTGGTTTAGCGCCGTCGCAAATCCTTCTCACACATGGACATCTCGATCACGTCGGTGCCGCTGCCGAACTTGCGGCACATTATCAGGTGCCCATTGTCGGTCCGCATCCGCTCGATGCTTTCTGGTTAGATAATCTGCCTACACAGAGCCGTATGTTTGGATTACCCGAATGCGCGCCGCTGAAGCCCGATCGCTGGCTGGAAGAGGGTGAAACTGTTCAGGTTGGAAATGTCGAGCTGGAAGTACTGCTTTGTCCGGGCCATACGCCGGGACACATCGTGTTCTTTGATCGTGCAGGACGTCTGCTGATCTCAGGGGATGTGATTTTCAACGGTGGCGTGGGACGTACCGATTTCCCACAGGGCAGCCATAGCGACCTAATCGATGCGATTAAAACCAAGCTGCTGCCGCTGGGCGATGATGTGACTTTTGTGCCGGGTCACGGGCCTATCTCAACGCTAGGCCGCGAACGCCTCAGCAATCCGTTCCTGCAAGAATAAAAAAATGGGCCATTTAGGCCCATTTGTCGTTATTCGCCGCCTGATTTATAACACCGCGACAATCGCTTCACACAGCGCCGACATGTTGTCAGGCGTCATGCCTGCCACGTTAACGCGACCAGAGTTCACAGCATACACACCAAACTCTTCACGCAGACGCACCACCTGATCTTTGGTCAGGCCGCTGAACGAAAACATGCCGTTTTGCTTAATGATGAAGCTAAAGTCCTGATTAGCGCCTTTCTCTGCCAACGTGTTCACAAATAGCTGACGCATGCGCTGGATGCGCTGACGCATATCGGTCAGTTCCTGAATCCAGATGGTACGCAGCGCGTCATTGCTGAGGATGGTGGCGACTACTGCCGCGCCGTGTGACGGCGGGTTTGAGTAGTTGGCGCGAATAGTGTATTTCACCTGGCTAAACGCGGTTTTCGCCACGTCGCTGCTGGCAGCAACCAGCGTCAATGCACCGACACGCTCGTTATACAAACCGAAGTTTTTCGAGTAAGAGCTGGCAACGATCAGTTCCTGATGTGAAGCGGCGAAAATACGCAGCCCTTCTGCATCTTCATCCAGACCGCGAGCAAAGCCCTGATAGGCGAAATCAAACAGCGGCAACCAGCCTTTCTCTTGCGACAGCTGCGCCAGCTGTTGCCATTGCTCTGCAGAAGGATCAACGCCGGTTGGGTTGTGGCAGCAGCCGTGGAATAACACTACATCGCCCGCTTTGGCTTCCTGCAGTGATGCCAACATAGCGTCGAAATCCAGGCTGTGGCTCGCTGCATCGTAGTAATCGTAATCACACACTTCGAGGCCAGCGGCGTTGAACACATTGTTATGGTTCGGCCAGCTTGGGTTGCTCACCCAAACACGCTTCACGCTGGTCTGGTTTGCCAGAAAATCTGCCGCAACGCGCAGGGCGCCGGTGCCGCCTGGCGTTTGTGCAGTGCAGGCGCGACCAGCTGAAATCAGTGCGCTCTCTTTGCCGAACAGTAACTCCTGCGTGCAACGTGCGAAATCCGCCAGACCATCAATGCTCAGGTAGTTCTTGGTGGTTTCAT
>NZ_DALYOQ010000012.1:22425-86038 GCF_031974595.1 Pantoea sp. CTOTU46764
CGGCGGGTGCGGCAGAGATCGATTCAAACATGAGTCAGTTCCGTTTGGGTGAACTTTAGCGAAATGAGCTATCAGGTTAACGTCAGTCGGCACGCTTGCCAACCGCTGATATAAAAAAGAAATATGTCGGCAGGATAAAGTAGAAAAGCTAATTGCGAAGCCGATCACTGAAATGCAAAACGGAGCCCGAAGGCTCCGTTTTTAGGTATTACGCAAATCTAATCGGGTGATTAGAACTGGTAAACCAGACCGACACCAACGGTGTCATCAGTAGAGATGCCAGCCGCGCGGGTGAAGTCGTTTTCGTCCATCAGGTTGATTTGATAATCAACATAGGTAGACATGTTTTTGTTGAAGTAGTAGTACGCGCCAACAGAAACGTATTTATAGATGTCTTGATCACCCCAGGTCTCGATGTCCTTACCTTTAGACTGGACGTATGCCAGGGATGGACGCAGACCGAAGTCGAATTGGTACTGAGCAACTGCTTCGAACTTCTGCTCTTTATTGATTGCGCCGCCTCGGGCTGGAGCAATATCGGTAGCATCAGTTGAAATCCAGGTTGAATTACGGGTTTCACCGTACATTGCTGCCAGGTATACGTTGTTCGCATCATATTTCAGAGCGGTTGACCATGCATCAGCTTTTTTGCTGCCGTTGCCATAGAAGGACGCTTCCTGGCCATTGGTACGGTCTGAAGAGGTGTATGCAGCAGAAACGCCAACACCGATGTCAGAGGTATAAGTCAGAGAAGTACCCCAACCGTCGCCATTAGCACGGCTCAGGCTACGGCTGTTAGCGTTAGTGCCTTCTTCATTTTTGCCCTGATACTGAACAGCAAATGCCAGTCCATCAACCAGACCAAAGAAATCGTTGTTACGGTAAGTTGCCAGACCATTAGAACGACCAACCATGAAGTTATCAGAGTAACCCGAGTCACCACCGAATACTGGCAGAACGTCGGTCCATGCCAGTGGGTCGTAACCTACACCGTAGTTACGGCCATAGTCGAACGAACCAACATTGGCAATTTTCAGACCGGCAAAGCCCAGACGGGTTTTGTTGCCATTTTGAGCATCGCTAGCGCCTTCAGAGTTGTTAGCCTGAATGTTGTATTCCCACTGGCCGTAACCGGTCAGTTGGTCATTAATCTGAGTTTCACCTTTGAAACCGAAGCGAACATACGTTGCATCGCCATCGCTGCTGGCATTATCAGAGAAAGTGTGGCGCGCATCGACTTTACCGTACAGGTCCAGTTTGTTGCCGTCTTTATTATAAATTTCTGCTGCGTTTGCTGCACCAGCAGCTAACAGAGCTGGAATAACCACTGCAAGAATGTTGCGCTTCATCATTATTTATTACCCTCATTGGAGTTATTTGGACATCTGCCACTGCTGCCAAGAAATCTTTACAGAACCTTGAAAGAAGTTTGATGTCTCCTGTGTCTGCACGCATCTTTCCATCACAGGGTTGCTAATTCTAGCCCGAAAATGATTCAAATCTCTCGATTAGGTATCAAAAGGAAAATATGTATTACAAAATGTAAAATATCGGGAACTTTGTGAGAGAACTCTAAATTTACAAAAATAAAAAAAGGCCGGCTGGGCCGACCTCTTTATATATATGAATTACTTATAATTAATTGCTAAATTTAGAAATTCGCGTTGCGTGGCGTACGTGGGAAGGGGATAACATCCCTTACATTTTGTACGCCGGTGACATAGGCGATTAATCGTTCGAAACCTAATCCGAAGCCAGCATGTGGCACGGTGCCGTAACGACGCAGGTCACGATACCACCAATAATCTTCTTTATTGAGGCCCATTTCTGCCAGACGCGCATCCAGCACATCCAGACGCTCTTCACGCTGTGAACCACCGATGATTTCACCGATGCCCGGTGCGAGAACATCCATCGCCGCCACGGTTTTGCCATCTTCGTTCATACGCATATAGAAGGCTTTAATGTCTTTCGGATAGTTTTTCACTACCACTGGCGCTTTAAAATGCTGCTCTGCGAGGTAACGCTCGTGTTCTGATGACAGATCCACGCCCCATGAAACCGGGTTTTCGAAGGTCTGACCGCTTTTCAGCAGAATATCAACCGCATCGGTGTAATCCACCTGAGCAAAGTCGGTAGTCACGAACCGTTCGAGACGCGCAATCGCATCTTTATCAACACGCTCGGCAAAGAAGGCCATGTCATCAGCACGTTCGTTGAGAACGGCCTGGAACACGTATTTCAGCATAGATTCAGCCAGAGCTGCGGCATCATCCAGCGTCGCAAAAGCAATTTCCGGCTCCAGCATCCAGAATTCCGCCAGATGGCGGCTGGTGTTGGAGTTTTCTGCGCGGAAAGTCGGACCAAAGGTGTACACCTTTGAGAGCGCACAGGCATAAGTTTCTGCGTTGAGCTGGCCGGATACGGTCAGGAACGCTTCTTTACCGAAGAAGTCTTTATCGAAATCGATTTTGCCCTGCGGATCGCGCGGCAGATTTTCCAGATCCAGCGTCGAAACGCGGAACATCTCGCCGGCACCTTCGGTATCCGAAGCGGTGATCAGCGGAGTCGAAACCCAGAAATAGCCGTTTTCGTGGAAGAAGCGATGCAGCGCCTGCGCCAGCGTATGACGCACGCGCGCCACGGCGCCCACCAGGTTGGTGCGCGGACGCAGGTGCGCCACTTCACGCAGGTATTCGATGCTGTGACGTTTCGCCGCCATCGGATAAGTATCCGGATCGTCAACCCAACCGGTAACTTCAACCTTGGTTGCCTGCAGCTCGAAGGCCTGGCCTTCGCCTGGCGATTCGACCACTTTACCGGTAATGATTACCGAGCAACCGGTGGTCAGACGCAGCACTTCGTCCTGATAATTATTCAGAGAATTATTGACGACGGCCTGAACGGGATTAAAGCAGGAACCGTCGTAAACGGCGATAAAGGAAAGACCAGCTTTGGAATCTCTTCGGGTACGCACCCAACCACGTACGGTGACTTCACTGTCAACCGCGACACGGCCGTGCAGTACATCCGCTACAGGCACAACGCTCATAAAGTTCTCTCTATATATAAAAGAAGGTGGATAAAAGCCCTTTTTCAGGGTTTTGCTATGTTACTTGCGAGCCGACAGGAAACAAGCAAAATTGCCGTGTAAACAGGAGATTTGTTGCGTGAGAGCAGGGTGCAAGCACCCTGCAATAAGAATCAGCTGGCTCTTTTAACCAGCGGCAGATCGAAGGCTTTGCGCAAGGCGCGCACGAAGGCTTTATCCTGGCAAATGGTTTTGCCGGGACTGTCGGAGAGTTTTGCTACCGGTTTGCCATTGCAGCTCACCAGTTTGATCACGATATTCAGCGGCGTCACGCCAGGAATATCGCAGGACAAGCGCGTTCCGATACCGAACACCACATTTGCCCGTTGGCCGAAGTGACGATAAAGTGCTAGCGCTTTGTCCAGATTGAGGTTATCCGAGAACACCAGCGTTTTGCTTTTTGGATCGATATCCAGCCGCTGATAGTGCGCAATGGCTTTTTCACCCCATTCCACCGGATCGCCAGAGTCATGGCGTAGGCCTTGGTAACGATGAGCAAAACCGGGACCAAAGTCGCGCAGGAAGGCATCCATGGTGATGCAGTCAGTCAGGGCGATACCTAATTGATCGTCATACTCGTCCAGCCAGGATTGCAGTGCCGCACGTTGGCTGTTCGCCAATACCGGGCTGATTTGCTGGTGCGCCTGGAACCATTCGTGCGCTTGCGTACCTACCGGATTTAGCTGCAGGCGGCGCGCCAAATCGTAGTTGCTGGTGCCCACCAGCCACGGAAACTCCGCTTTAAGCGTCGCGACAATCGCTTCCTGCACCGCTTTGGAGTAGCGGCGACGCGTGCCAAAATCCATCAGCTGGAAGCGTGACATATCCAAATCGCCAACCTGCTGACGGAAATCCACCAGCTTATGCTGCAAGTGCGCAACGGCCTGATCCACACCCATTTGCGGTGTGCGATGGCGATGCACCACCTCACTGATCAGCGCCAGCAGCGGCACTTCCCACAGAATCACTTCACGCCACGGCCCGCTGATCTGAATCGTCAGATGGCCGTTGTTATTACGCACGTTGACTTGTGACGGATCGAGGCGGAACTGACGCAGCCAGTTAAGGTAATCGCTCTGGAAGAAAGGCAGCCCGCTGAGATAGTGATACTCATCGTCGCTCAGGGCGAGCGTTTGCAGGGTTTCAATTTGTGCGCGGATCTCATCCGCATAAATACCGAGCAGTTCGTCGCCACGGCAGCGAAATTCCGCCGTAACCGGGACATCATAATAGCGATGATAGACGGCCTGCTGCATATGAAGCTTGTACGCATCGGTATCAAGCAGCGTGGTCAAAATCGGGGAAGCATGTCCAGTCATGGTGCGTTTCAGCATCCTCTTCCGCGGAGCAAAGCCCGGTGTTCAATAAAGTCATAAAGACGCAGGAGTATAAAACAGTAATGACCGCGATCACACCATAATTGCGGGTGGCAGGTCGAGGGTCATTTGTGCCATTGTTAATGAATTGTAGCCTTTTCAACGAACGCACGCATTGACCGTGGCAACCGAGGCACAACCCGCTTAGACTTTGACGGGTCAACATATTAACGAATAACGATGCGAGAAGGACTTATGACGCAACAGCCGCAAATTAAATATCGCCACGACTACCGTGCGCCGGATTACACCATTACCGATATCGACCTGACTTTTGATCTGGATGCAGCTTCGACGCGCGTTACGGCGGTCAGTCAGGTGAAGCGCATTGGCGCTGCCGATGCGGAACTGCGTCTGGATGGTGAAGATCTTACGCTGGTATCGCTGGCGGTGGATGGCAATACGTGGTTGCATTACCGCGAAGAAGAGGGCGCGTTGTTCATCAGCCAGCTACCGGATAACTTCACTCTGACCATCATTAATGACATTCATCCGGATAAAAACACCGCGCTGGAAGGGTTATACCAATCTGGCGAGGCGCTCTGTACCCAATGCGAAGCCGAAGGTTTCCGCCACATTACGTGGTATCTCGATCGCCCGGACGTGCTGGCGCGCTTCACCACCACCATCATTGCCGATGCCGCGCGTTATCCTTATTTACTCTCCAACGGCAACAAGCTGGAGAGCGGCCGCCATGAAGATGGCCGCCATTGGGTGAAGTGGCAAGATCCGTTCCCGAAACCATGTTATCTGTTTGCGCTGGTGGCGGGTGATTTCGATGTGCTACGCGACAGCTTTACCACGCGTTCAGGCCGCGATGTGGCGCTGGAGATCTTTGTCGATCGTGGCAATCTCGATCGTGCCGATTGGGCAATGACCTCGCTGAAAGCCAGCATGAAGTGGGATGAAGAGCGCTTTAACCTCGAGTACGACCTCGACATCTTTATGATTGTCGCGGTGGATTTCTTCAATATGGGCGCGATGGAGAACAAAGGCCTCAACGTCTTCAACTCCAAATATGTACTGGCGAAAGCCGAAACCGCCACCGACAAAGATTACCTCGGTATTGAAGCGGTTATCGGTCACGAATATTTCCACAACTGGACCGGCAACCGCGTGACCTGCCGCGACTGGTTCCAGCTCAGCCTGAAAGAGGGTCTGACGGTGTTCCGCGATCAGGAGTTCAGCTCCGATCTGGGTTCACGTGCGGTGAACCGCATCGATAACGTACGCGTAATGCGCGGTGCGCAGTTCGCGGAAGACGCCAGCCCAATGGCGCATCCGATCCGTCCGGATCAGGTGATCGAGATGAACAACTTCTACACCTTAACGGTTTATGAAAAAGGTTCAGAAGTGATCCGCATGATGCACACCTTGCTGGGCGAAGAGAACTTCCAGAAAGGCATGCAACTCTATTTCGAACGTCACGACGGCAGCGCCGCCACCTGCGATGATTTCGTGCAGGCGATGGAAGATGCGTCGAACGTTGACCTGTCACAATTCCGTCGCTGGTACAGCCAGGCTGGCACGCCAATTCTGACGGTGCGTGATGACTACAATCCAGAGCTGGAGCAATACACGCTGCACGTCACTCAGCGCACGCCGGCCACCGCCGAGCAGAAAGAGAAGCTGCCGCTGCACATTCCACTGGATATCGAACTGTACGATAACGAAGGCAAAGTGATTCCGCTGCAGCATAATGGTCATCCGGTGCATCACGTGCTGAACGTTACCGAAGAGTTCCAGACCTTTATTTTCGATAACGTTTATTTCCAGCCGGTGCCGTCGCTGCTGCGTGAATTCTCTGCGCCAGTGAAGCTCGACTACAAATGGAGCGATGCACAACTCACCTTCCTGATGCGCCACGCACGCAACGACTTCGCGCGCTGGGACGCGGCACAAAGCCTGCTGGCAACCTACATTCGCCTCAACGTCGCGCGTCATCAGCAGGGCCAGCCGCTGTCGCTGCCGCTACATGTGGCCGATGCGTTCCGCGCGGTATTGCTGGATGAGCAGGGTGACCCAGCGTTGAAAGCGTTGATTCTGTCGCTGCCGTCTGAAAATGAAATCGCCGAGCTGTTTGATGTTATCGATCCGCTGGCGATTTCGGCGGTGCGCGATGCGCTGGTGCGCACGCTGGCTAAAGAGTTGAGTGACGAATTCTTTGCGCTCTATCTGGCCAACCAAAGCAGCGAATACAAAATTGAGCATGCGGAGATTGGCAAGCGCACGCTGAAAAACGTCTGCCTCGGCTATCTGGCGTTTGCCGATGCGGCACAGGCCGACAAGCTGGTGCAAGCGCAATATCAGCAGGCGAATAATATGACCGACGCATTAGCGGCGCTGGCTGCAGCGGTAGCGGCGAACCTGCCGTGCCGCAATTCACTGCTGGCGGCCTATGATGAGCGCTGGCATCAGGATGGTTTGGTGATGGATAAATGGTTTGTGCTGCAAGCCACCAGCCCAGCGGCGGATGTGCTGAGCAACGTGCGTAAGCTGCTGAATCACCGTTCGTTCACCATGGGCAACCCGAACCGTATCCGTTCACTGATTGGTGCGTTTGCCTCAGGCAATCCAGCGGCGTTCCATGCCAAAGATGGCAGCGGTTATCAGTTCCTGGTGGAGATGTTGACCGATCTCAACACGCGCAACCCGCAAGTGGCTGCACGCATGATCGAGCCGCTGATTCGCCTGAAACGCTACGATGCCGATCGTCAGGCGCTGATGCGTAAGGCGCTGGAAACCTTGAAAGGGCTGGATAAGCTGTCTGGCGATCTGTACGAGAAGATCACCAAAGCGTTGAATGCGTAAAAGTAACCATGGGGTCGCCATTTAAGGCGACCTCTATCATTAACTCTGCTGCGCAAACTTCAACGGCTGTTCCGACGAGCCCCGCTTCATCACCCGATCCAGCACTTCCGCTTCCAGTTCCGCCAGACGTGCCGATCCGCGACGGCGTGGGCGTGGCAAATCGACGATCAAATCCAGGCCAATCTGGCCTTCCTCAATCAAAAGTACGCGATCGGCAATCGCCACCGCTTCGCTGACATCGTGCGTCACCAGCAGCACGGTAAAGTTATGCTGTTGCCACAGCGACTCAATCAATCCCTGCATTTCGATGCGCGTCAACGCATCCAGCGCACCGAGCGGCTCATCGAGCAGCAGCAAACCTGGGCGATGAATCAGCGCACGTGCCAGCGCCACACGCTGTTTCTGTCCGCCGGACAACGCGGCAGGCCACTCGTTGGCGCGATCCGCCAATCCCACGGCTTCCAGCGCGTCCAGCGCGGCGGCGCGCCATTCGCGGCCTTTCAGTCCCAGCCCAACGTTATCAATCACCTTTTTCCACGGCAGCAAGCGTGAATCCTGGAACATCAAACGCGTATCTTCGCGTGCCTCGGATAACGGCGCATTGCCCGCCAGTAACTCACCGCGCGTGGTCGATTCGAGTCCCGCCAGCAGACGCAGCAAGGTACTTTTCCCGCAGCCGCTGCGGCCGACGACGGCGACAAACTGTCCGGAGGGAATGTGCAGATCGATATTATTCAGGATGGTGCGGTCGCCATATTGCTTGCTGACGCCATTCACACCCACCGGCGTACCGCGATTTAAACGCGCCGGATTCAGGGTTACGTTGCTCATGCGTTCTCCTTCAATTGGTAGGCCGGATGCCAGCGCAGCCAGACGCGCTCCAGCAGTTGTGCCGCAACGTCGGCGAGTTTGCCGAGCAGGGCATAGAGAATGATGGCAACGACCACCACGTCGGTTTGCAGGAATTCACGCGCGTTCATCGCCAGATAACCAATGCCGGAGTTAGCGGAAATGGTTTCGGCCACAATCAGCGTCAGCCACATCAGGCCAAGGGCAAAACGTACGCCAACCATAATCGAAGGCAGCGCACCCGGCAGAATCACCTGAATGAACAGGCTCCAGCCAGACAAGCCGTAGCTGCGCGCCATCTCAACTAAACCCCGATCAATGTTACGAATGCCGTGATACGTGTTGAGGTAAATCGGGAACAAGGTGCCCAGCGCCACGAGGAAAATTTTGGCGGATTCGTCGATGCCAAACCACAAAATCACCAGCGGAATCAGCGCCAGATGCGGCACGTTACGCAGCATTTGCACCGAGGTATCCAGCAAGCGTTCACCGACGCGCGAGGTGCCGGTAATCAATCCCAGAATCAAACCAATCGAGCCGCCAATGGAGAAACCGATGGCGGCACGCCAGCTGCTGATCGCCAGGTTTTGCCACAGTTCACCGCTGGCAGTCAGTTTCCAGAAGGTGATGAGGATATTTTCTGGCGACGGCAAAATGCGCGTCGACAGCCAACCCACTTGCGATGCCAGTTGCCACACCGCAATCAGCACCACTGGCAAAACCCAGGGCAGCACGGCATTACTCAGCTTGGTTTTAACGTTCGCCATGATCGGCTCCTTTAGCTCTGTGACACTTTTTGCGGCGTGAAATCGTTAGCCACCGCTTCACCGTGCGCTTGTACCACACGCGGCCTCGGTACTTCCGGAATCGCCAGATCGAGGTGCGGGAACAGCAACTCGCCCACGCGATAAGCCTCTTCCAGATGCGGATAGCCGGAGAGAATAAAGGTCTCGATGCCGAGATCCTGATACTCCTGCATGCGCGCCGCCACGGTTGGGCCATCGCCCACTAACGCGGTGCCTGCGCCGCCGCGTACCAGACCGACACCGGCCCACAGATTTGGGCTGATCTCCAGCTTGTCGCGACGTCCGCCGTGCAGTGCCGCCATGCGCTGTTGGCCCACCGAATCGGTGCGCGCAAACGCGGCCTGCGCTTTAGCAATGGTGGCATCATCAAGATGGGCAATCAGGCGATCCGCCGCTTGCCACGCTTCTTCATTGGTTTCACGCACAATCACGTGCAGACGAATCCCGAAGCGCACGGTGCGGCCTTGCGCTGCCGCTTTGGCGCGCACTTGCTCAATCTTCTCTTTAACTAAGGCGGGCGGTTCGCCCCAGGTGAGATAAACATCAACCTGCTCGGCGGCCAGATCCTGCGCGGCATCCGACGATCCGCCAAACCACAGCGGAGGACGCGGTTCCTGCACCGCTTTAAACATCAGACGCGCAGCGCGCACCTTCACATGCTTGCCTTCGTAATCGACGGTTTCGCCTTCGCTAACGCGACGCCAGACGCGGGTAAACTCGGCCGATTCTTCATAGCGTTCGCGGTGATCGAGGAACACGCCATCGCCGGCCAACTCTTCCGGATCGCCGCCGGTAACCAGATTAAACAGCGCGCGACCATTCGACAGACGATCCAGCGTGGCGGCCTGACGCGCCGCTTGCGTCGGCGAAATCACGCCCGGTCGCAGTGCAACGAGGAAACGCAGACGCTGCGTCACCGGAATCAGTGATGCTGCCACCAGCCAGGCATCTTCACAGGAGCGGCCGGTGGGGATCAGCACGCCGCCGAAGCCAAGGCGATCCGCTGCCTGCGCAATCTGTTGCAGGTAACCATGATCAACCGGGCGCGAACCTTCCGCTGTGCCAAGATAGTGACCATCGCCGTGCGTCGGGAGAAACCAAAATACGGATACGCTCATGATTAATTTCCTTTGGGCTGGGCGGATTGTGGATGCCAGATGCGGTCAGCGATATTCACTTTTACCGGCATCAGATGATTGGCATAAAACAGATCGGCCGTTTGCTGTTGGGCCTGCGCGGTATGGGCGCTGACCGGCGTAATGGTGGTGGGTGGACGATGGTCGAGATAGCTGGCAATCACCGGTTTCGGTAAGCCCATGGCGTTTGCCAGCAGATCGATACTCTGGTCGCGCTGACTGCGCGTTAATGCATCGGCGTCGCTGAAGGTATTCAGTACCTGCTGCACGAAGGCGCCGTTCGCCTCGGTGTATTTGCGCGTGGCTAAATAGAAGGAACCGGTTTGATTGAGTTTGCTGCCATCGGCCAGCACGCGCACGTTGCCTTGCAGTAGGGCGGCTGAGTAGTAAGGATCCCAAATCGCCCAGGCATCGACGTCACCTTGCTGGAACGCGGCGCGTGCATCGGCGGGCGTCAGATAGGTTGGCTGAATATCTTTAAAGCTCAATCCGGCCTGTTCCAGCGCACGCAACAGCAAGTTGTGCGAGCTGGAGCCTTTCTGGAACGCCACTTTGTGGCCTTTCAGTTCGGCCACGCTGTGAATCGGGCTATCTTTCGGCACCAGAATCACTTCGGCCTGTGGCTTCGGCGGTTCCGAACCAACATAAAGCAGATCGGCACCCGCAGCTTGGGCAAACAGCGGCGGGATGTCGCCGGTGCTGCCCAAATCGATGCTATCGACGTTAAGCGCTTCTAGCATTTGCGGGCCAGCCGGGAATTCCACCCACTTGATGTTGGTATGCGGGAAGCGCTGCTCCAGCAGCTTGTGGGTTTTCGCCAAAACCATGCTCACTGAGCCTTTCTGATAACCGATGCGCAACTGTTCGGGTGCATCGGCGGCCTGGGCGCTTACGCTCAAGGTGAGCAGTGCCGCTACGGCTGGCATAAGTAAACCCGTCAATATCCTTTTCATCTCTCTTCCTTTATACCGCTTGTGCGTAAGGTTGGTGGCGACGATGCAGCGCGTGCCAGAAGGTATCCAGCGCCTCGTCAATGCGTTGCGACAGCAGCGGATCGAGCAGCGGCTGGCGATCGTAATCAGTAATCTGGCTGTCAGTGGCGAACACGCCGTGCAACACTTCCTGCGCCTTCAGCGCATTCAGCACCGGCTTCAGCGCGTAATCCACCGCCAGCAGATGTGACGCGCTGCCGCCGCTTGCCAGTGGCAGCACCACTTTATGCTCCAGCGCGCGCTCTGGCAGCAGATCGAGCAGGGTTTTCAGTGCGCCGGAAAACGAAGCCTTATAAATAGGCGTGGCGACAATCACCCCATCTGCCAGCGCCAAATCAGCTTTCAACGCGGCTAAGGCAGGTGAATCGAAGCGTGCATAGAGCAAATCTTCAGGCTGGAAGTTGTGAATATTCCACGGAATCACGTCAACGCCGCGTGCTTCCAGCGCGTGCTGGCAAAGGCTCAGCAGCGCAGTAGAGCGTGAAGGGTAGCGAGGGCTGCCCGCCAGCGTAATAATCCGCATGGTCACTCCTTATAACTTAAAGTTATTGATTATCTGATATTCAGAACTGATGTGTTCAATACTGTCAGAGCAGGCAGCGAGGCTTAAATGATTTATCTGGTAATCCTAAGTCGCAAAATGGGATAGTCCGGAACAGATAAAGGAAGAATAAAAACCAGCGGAATTGATGCTTAGGGTTAATCTGAAAAGCACTCGAGCAATCGAGCAGTTATATCAGTTACTGCATCGCGTTTTACTGCGCCATTAGTTAAAGCGCTTAATGCATGACCTTAATTGAGGTATCAATAAAGAAACATATCCCCATAGCTCGTAACATCCTGTGATGAAGGTTGTTGCGAACTTTGAAATAAAAGAAGAAAAATGATGATTCTGATTTATTCTAAAGTTTGGGAATCAGATTTAACTTAGAGGGAATGAAAGTTATTCTATTTATTTATGGTTTTTATTTGAGCTAACCGTTGAGATGGCGCGAGTAAATGTTAAATACAAGACGGGTCTCATGCTCGTCTCAAAAAAATATTGTTACTTTTTGCGCCCTGATTTACGTTTTACTAAAGCAATGCTGAACAATTAAAAGTTGTATTGATAAAACAACGGTGATCGTCGTTGGAATCAGAACGCTAAGCCTGTTTATAATTGGTTGAGCTAATTTCCGCTAGAACACGATAACGATATTTCACTTATTTATTTACGCCCGCGTTTTGTGGCGTGAACTGCCGTTGCGGCAAGCTACTTTATTCTTAGGGAGATAAATATGGGTAGTTCTTCATTTGCTCAGGATTTAACTGAGCAGCAGGTCGTGCCTGCCACCTTCAATCGCATCTCACCCTCACCTAAACCAGAAGAAGAGCTGGTGTGTTATTGGCTGCAACCCGATGCCGCAGGCGCGCATCTTATTTCTTCATTGCTGCCAACCTTCCCGCACAGCACGCCTGCTGAAGATGATTTCCTGCTGTTCAGCGCGGAGCGCAACGCCTTGCCGGCCAGCCTGCTGCAGGACGTGGCGAAGCTCAGTGACCAGCGTCCAGAGCTGAACTGCTTTATTGTCTCGCTGGCAAAGCGCGAGCTGCCAAACGGCTTACACTCGTCTCTGCAGCTGTTTCAACAGTTGCATGCGCAGCGCTGGTGGCAGGAGGGCGGCTTTGCGGTGATCTTGCGTGCTGGCCTGGCCCGCGTGGGTGCGCCGCTGACGCGTATTCAGGATGTGATGCTCGCCGGATTACTGCATACGCAAACGGCGTGGGTGCTCGATTACGCCAGCGAAGCCTCGCTGACCACCAAAGCCGATGCATCGCCGCGCTTAACTTATCAGCAATTTATTACTGATTATGAAAAACTCACGCGTTTGTCACACTATATTCCGGAGCGAAACCGCTATCGCGAAAGTTATTTACGCAGCGGCTTATTACAATTAGTCATGCAGGAGTTGAGTGGCGCGGCGAAATTCTCAGATAATACCCGCCACGCATTAACCTACTTTGCGGAAAACTTCCCGGCCAAAGGTGCAATGGAAAAACTTATGTTGAAACAACCTGACATCTATTTCGCTATCATGAAAATGAGAAAAAGGCTGGGCGCTTAGCACCAAGGTTAATTTTAAGAATAACTCCGGTGTGCGCGTGAATACTTTTATGTCACGCTTAAGGCCACTGAGATAATCCCCAGATGCCAAAACACCTATGTCTATAAAACGTAACGCGATTGCCAACTATGTTGGTCAAATCTATCTGACGCTGTCAGGTATTTTGGTTGTACCACTTTATATTCAACACTTAGGAATGGAAGCCTACGGTTTAGTGGGCTTCTTTTCGATCTTATTAACCTGGCTGCAATTACTGGATGCCGGTGTTTCTACTACCTTAATGCGGGAAGCGGCGCGTTATCGTGCTAATCAGGCGGAGTTCGTCTGGTTCCCGGCGCTGTTTGCCACGCTGACCAAATTCTTCCTGTGCTCCACCATTGTGCTGGTGGTATTGGGTTGGCTGGCAACGCCATGGATTGCCACGCACTGGCTGGATGCACGTCATCTGCCTGCGGGTGATGTGGTGATTGCCGTGGCGATTATGGTGATCACCGCCGCGATTCGCTGGCGCACCAGTCCGTATCGCAGCGTGATTGTCGGCTTCGAACATCAAGTGTGGCTGAACGGCGTCAACTTGATCATCACCACCTTGCGCACTTTCGGCGCGGTGCTGGTAATCCAGTTCTTCTCCAATCCGGTATTGGCGTTCTTTATCTGGCAGCTGATGGTGTCGATTGCTGAAGCGGCCTGCTGTATCTACAAATCCTGCCAGCTGATTCCCAAAGCGGCGCGCAAAGAGAAGCGCGGCGATCTGAAAGAGGTGCTGAAACCCTTTATTCGCTTTGCCCTCAGCGCGGCATTCTCCAGTGCGGTGTGGACCTTTATTTCGCAAATCGACCGATTGGTGCTCTCCAAAACGTTGCCGCTGAGCGAATACGGTTCGTTTACCGTGGTGGCGACGGCCGCGACCGGCATTTTGCTGCTCAGCAGCCCGATCATGCAGGCGATTGTGCCACGCATGACCGGCATGAAAACCCGTAAAGAGGGCGATGCGGAGTCGCTGAAACTCTATCGCTACACCACGCAGGCGGTGGCGATCTTTATGGCGCCGCTCAGCATTACTATCGCCTGTTACGCTGGCCCGCTGCTGTGGGCGTGGACGCAGAAGAGTCAGATTGTTGATGAGATGTCGTTTGTTCTCAGCCTGTACGCATTGGGCAGCGGCATTCAGGCCATCTGTGGCTTGCTCTATCACCTGCAATACATCAACGGCAACCTCAAGCTGCACATGAAAGGCTTCACCTGCTTTGCCGTGCTGCTGGTGCCGCTCAACATCTGGTGTGCCGTTCACTACGGCGCATTGGGTACCGGTTGGTTGTGGCTGGGACAAAACATCTTCTATCTGGTGGGTTGGGCATGGTTGGTGCATCGCCGCTTCGCGCCGGGCATTCATTTCACCTGGTTAACCCGCGACGTGATGCTAATTTGGGCGGTATCCGCCGCCATCGCCTGGTTGAGCACTTTCTTGCCGATCGAGTGGAATCAAAATCGCTGGATCAACCTGTTGTGGCTCGGCTTGATTGGCGCATTCAATCTTGGTGTCTGCTGCCTGCTGCACAGCGTGGTGTTGAAGCGTCTCAGAATTCCGTTGTTTAACGTTGAGGAAAGAGGATGAGCATGATGTCATCTCACCGTATCCCTACGGTTTCGGTCATCATACCGAACTGGAATTGCGCGCCCTGGCTGCCAGAAGCGATGAGTTCTTTGTTGCGTCAGTCATCGCCGCCGGAACAAATCATTGTTATCGACGATGGCTCCAGCGACAGCAGCGTGGCCTGGCTAACGGCGTTTGCGGCCCAGCACCCGCAGGTGATGCTGCTGAGCGGTGAGCGCGGCGGCGTCAGCGCGGCGCGTATGAAAGGGCTCGCTGTAGCAACCGGCGATTTTGTTTACTTCATGGATGCGGATGATTTTGTCTCCACCGACTTGTTTGCCGACTTCCGTCGCGTGCAGGCGCGCCATGAGGATATTGACCTGTTCTGCTTTGGCGCAAAGATGTTCTTCGATCTGCCCGCCGCGCAGCGCCACTATCAAACCATTCACCAGCGTCATGTCAGTGGATTATTGCCCGGCGGCAGCACCAGCTTGCGTACGCTGATGCAGCATCAGTCGGCGCACCGCGTAGTGTGGAGCAGCATCATTTCGCGTCGCTTGATTGATCAACTGGCGCTGCAGTTTCTGCCGATCCAGAACCATGAAGATGCACCGTACATGTTCGCGCTCTATCTGCAGGCGCGTAATATTTATTGCACTAGCCAAAGCTACTACTACAAACGCTTTATGCTGACCTCGTTGTCGCAGAGCACGCGCGATTTTTCCTATGTGAAAAACTACTTTATTGCGCGCCAAAGCAGCGAACAATTCCTGCGTGAACAGCAACTGCCGGTGGATGCGGCCTTGCTGGATAGCTATTACCAAACGGTGATGCACAGCTGTCTGGCCCAGATCCGCAAAAATCATATGGTGATCCCGACAGACTGGCAGCCGCAGGTGAATCAGCTGGTGCGCAATGTGTTGCAGCACAGCGCGCGTCTGAAGCTGATGTGGTATTGCCCGACGATTTACAGTGGCCTGCAGGCGTGTCGTGAACAGCTTGGCCGCTATTCTGCACGACGCTGATAACGATCAAATTGTGATGCAGTAGAACAATTTACTTTTGCGCCAGAGCACCTTACCATTCTGGCGCACATTTTCCCGTGCACCCCGACTTCCCTGGTTTCCGTCATTGAGGAGAGTGCATGTTATATCCTATCGTCCGGCCGGCGCTGTTTAAGCTTGATCCTGAGCGTGCGCACGAACTCACCTTTCAACAACTGCGTTTTATCAGCGGCACCCCGCTGGAAGGGCTGATTCGCCAGTCGCTGCCATCCCGTCCGGTCACCTGCATGGGATTAACCTTCCCGAACGCGCTCGGCTTAGCGGCCGGCCTCGACAAAAATGCCGAGTGCATTGATGCCTTCGGCGCGATGGGCTTTGGTTTTGTCGAAGTGGGAACGGTAACGCCGCTGGCGCAACCGGGAAATGATAAACCGCGTATGTTCCGCTTAGTGCCTGCGGAAGGGATTATTAACCGCATGGGGTTTAATAATCACGGCGTTGATCATCTGATCGCCAACGTCAAAAAGTCGCGCTTTAAAGGCATTCTCGGCATCAATATTGGCAAAAATAAAGATACGCCGGTCGAGAAAGGCAAAGACGATTATCTGATTTGCATGGAAAAGGTATATGCCCACGCCGGTTATATTGCCATCAATATTTCCTCACCGAACACGCCAGGATTACGCACGCTGCAATATGGTGAAGCGCTGGACGATCTTCTCTCCGCCATCAAATTAAAACAGCGAGAGCTGCAAGAACGGCACCTTAAATATGTGCCGGTGGCGGTAAAGATCGCGCCGGATCTGACTGAAGAGGAATTGATCCAGGTTGCCGACAGTTTGGTGCGCCACAATATTGATGGTGTGATTGCCACCAATACTACGCTCGATCGTTCGCTGGTGACCGGCCTTAAATATGCCGAAGAAGCGGGCGGATTAAGTGGTCGTCCGGTGCAGTCACGCAGTACCGAAGTGATTCGCCGCCTGGCGCAAGAGCTGCAGGGCCGCTTACCTATTATTGGCGTCGGTGGTATTGATTCCCTGGTTTCTGCGCGCGAGAAAATTGCCGCGGGTGCAACATTAGTGCAGATATACTCCGGATTTATTTATAAAGGCCCAGGCTTAATTAAAGATATCGTGACCCACCTCTAAGACATTTCCCACTTTACTGCGCCGAGGGGTTTATTTATCCCTTCGGCTCGTTTATATTTTGTCCTGCTGGTGCATTTTTCAGCTTTTTCTCAGATTTATTTTTTAATTAAGCGCCATTTAGCGCAGCGATAAACCACAGGGCAGATCATGAAAATCAAACCTGATGACAACTGGCGTTGGTATTTCGACGCAGAGCATGACCGCATGATGCTGGATTTAGCCGACGGCATGTTATTTCGCTCGCGCTTCTCGCGCAAAATGCTGACGCCTGATGCATTTAATGTCAGCGGTTTTTGCGTTGATGACGCCGCGCTTTATTTTACTTTTGAAGAACGTTGCCGTCAGAGTGGATTAAAAGGCGATCAGCGTGCCGAATTAGTATTAAACGCGCTGGTGGCCAGCCGATTTCTCAAACCCCTGATGCCTAAAAGCTGGCACTTCACCAATCACGCACACAGCTGGCAGCCGGCAGCAGGCGATATGGTGGCGGTGACGCTGGCCGATAGCGGCGAAAAGGCACAACTGTTTGTGGTTGAAAGCGGTGAAAATGCGGCGCTGTGCTTGTTGGCGCAAAACGCGTTAAGCGTGGCGGGGAAAGGTATGCAGCTGGGTGATGCGATCAAGATCATGAACGATCGTCTGCGCCCACAGCAGCAGGAACAAACCGCCCACTTCGCGCGGGCGGTGTGATCGGCTTACGCCAGTTCGATATCGCCTGCCGGAATACAGCTGCAGCTTAAGATCGTGCCATCTGCGCGCACCGCGCTTTTCTTCAGTGCTTTCACTTCACCCGCGACCAACGTCACTTTGCAGCTGCCACAAAGTCCGGCGCGGCACGAGTAGGGAATGCGGAAACCCTGCATCTCCAGTTGTTCCAGCAACACTTGCTGATTGTCGCCGCTAAAGCTCGCTCCCTGATAATCGATAGTTACTGCGCTGTGGCTGCTAGCGTCAGGTGCCAGCGTTTCGACCACGGCGCCCGCACCGTATGCGCGCGGCGTTTGCTTCTCTAAAATGGTCACCGCATCGCCAACGCGAATAATGCCGCTATTGAGCGCAATCAAATTCAGGCCGAAATCAATATCGCCGCTGCCATCCTGCGCGCTGCGGAAACCCTGCAAGGTGGTGAGCGGTTCGCCATTAGGATGTTTTTGACCCGTTTCGGTGCCGACGGTGGTAAACACGCAGCGGCTGCACGGCTTCGGCATCTCAAAGCTAATCTCGCCAATTTGCAGACGTTTCCAGCTATCTTCTTCCCATGCGGCCGCGCCGCTTACGACCAGATTGGGTCGGAACTGCTCAACACGCACGCTGGCCGGACAGCGTTGTTGCAGATCCTGCAACGAGGCCATGTTCACAAGCAAGTAGGGAAAACCGTCAGCAAAGCTCAGCGGCACATGATCAAAACGCTTCACGCGGCGCGTCGGTTCCGCGCCGGTCCAGCGCAGTTGCACCGGACGCGGGAAGAAGGTGCTCAACCAGCTATTAATCGTTTCCGGTGCAATACGCGCGGTGAAATGGTTGCCCCATACTTCGGTAGGTGACTGCTCAGCGGTGAAATCGGCAAAGCGGATCAGCGCCTGCGATCCATCCGGTGCTTGTAAAAACAGGCCATCCGGCAGCAGCGCAGGCGTGAAACGCACCATTTCCGGAAACTGGCGCGCGGTGACAAACGTGCCGTCCAGTTCGGTCACCATAAAGATGCGATCAAAGCCCAGACCGCTTTCCAGCACCTGCGCATGCGACAGTTGCAGACCGCGCATAGATTTAACGGGATGGATGTAAAGGCGTGAAAGCGTAATCATCACCACTCCAGAAATAGGGTCATAAGTTTAAAAGAAGCTAACTTTATGACATAGCACGCTGATTCGCTATAATGCGCAGCAATTTAAGCAAGAGTAAAAAGTGACGATATGAATTCTCTGTTTGCCAGTACGGCGCGTGGGCTCGAAGAGCTGTTGAAAAGTGAGCTAGACGCGCTGGGTGCGCAGGATTTGCAGGTGGTGCAGGGCGGCGTCCACTTTCAGGCCGACGACCATGTAATGTACCAAAGCCTGCTGTGGAGCCGTTTGGCTTCGCGCATTTTGCTGCCGCTGGGAGAATTTGGCGTCTGGAGCGATCTCGATCTTTACGTGGGTGCGCAAAGTATTCCATGGACCGAGATGTTCGACAGCAACACCAGTTTTGCCATCCATTTTAGCGGCACCAATGAGGTGATCCGCAACAGCCAGTTCGGTGCGTTGCGTATTAAAGATGCCATCGTGGACAGCTTTACCCGCCAGAATCTGGAACGCCCGAACGTTGATCGTGAACAACCGGGCATCCGCATCAATGCGTGGCTGAACAAAGATCGCGTCAGCATCGCGCTGGATCTGAGCGGTGATTCACTGCATCAGCGCGGCTATCGCCAGCAAACCGGCGCGGCGCCGTTAAAAGAAACCTTAGCGGCGGCGATTGTGATGCGTTCGGGTTGGCAGAGCAGCACGCCGCTGGTCGATCCAATGTGTGGTTCCGGTACGCTGCTGCTGGAAGCGGCGCTGATCGCCTGCGATCGCGCGCCTGGCCTGTTGCGCAGCCATTGGGGCTTCAATCGCTGGAAGAAACACAATCAGGCGGTCTGGCAGGAAGTTCATGCTGCCGCGAAAGAGCGCGCACGCGTGGGTACCGCTGCGGCGACCGCCCGTTTCTTTGGCTACGATAATGACAGCCGCGTGCTGGAATCGGCGCGCGCCAATGCTCGTCGTGCCGGCGTGTTCGAGCTGTTCACCTTCGCGCAGCAGGATGTGATCAAGCTGAAGAATCCGCTGGCGGGCAAGGAGATTACCGGTACGGTATTGAGCAACCCGCCGTACGGTGAACGTCTGGAAAGCGAACCGGCGCTGATTGCGCTGCACAGCCAGTTGGGCCGCATTATGAAGCAGAATTTCGGCGGCTGGAATCTGTCGCTGTTCAGCGCCTCGCCGGAGCTGCTGAGTTGCTTGCAACTGCGTGCCGATCGCCAGTTCAAAGCCAAAAACGGCCCGCTCGAGTGCGTGCAGAAAAACTATCAGCTGGCTGCGACCAGCGCAGAAGGCGGCGCGCAGATTGCGGAAGATTTTGCTAACCGCCTGCGTAAGAATCTGAAGAAACTGGATAAATGGGCGCGCCAGTCGAATATCGACTGTTATCGTCTGTATGACGCCGATCTGCCAGAGTACAACGTGGCGGTCGATCGTTACGCTGATTGGGTGGTGATCCAGGAGTATGCGCCACCGAAAACCGTGGACGCCAACAAAGCGCGTCAGCGTCTGTTCGATGTAATTAGTGCAACGCTGAGCGTGTTGGAGATCCCGGCGAATCGTCTGGTGATGAAAACCCGCGAGCGCCAGAAAGGCAAAAGCCAGTATCAAAAGCTGGGCGAGAAGGGCGATTTCTTCGAAGTGCAGGAATTTGATGCGCGCCTGCTGGTGAATCTCACCGATTATCTGGATACTGGTTTGTTCCTCGATCACCGTATCGCACGCCAGATGCTGGGCAAAATGAGCGCAGGCAAAGATTTCCTGAATCTGTTTGCCTACACCGGCACCGCCAGCGTGCACGCCGGTTTGGGTGGCGCGAAAACCACCACCACCGTAGATATGTCGCGTACCTATCTGGAGTGGGCCGAGCGCAACCTGCGTCTTAACGGTTTAACCGGTCGTCAGCACCGCCTGATGCACGCGGATTGCCTGAGCTGGTTACGCGAGAGTGACGAACAGTTCGATTTGATCTTTATCGATCCGCCGACGTTCTCTAACTCTAAGCGCATGGAAGACGATTTCGACGTGCAGCGCGATCACATGATGCTGATGCAGAACCTGAAACGTCTGCTGCGTCGCGGTGGCACCATTATGTTCTCCAACAATAAGCGCGGCTTCAAAATGGATCTCGACGGCTTAGAACGTCTGGGTCTGCAGGCGCAGGAAATTACCCAAAAAACGCTGTCGCAGGATTTCGCGCGCAACCGTCAAATTCACAACTGCTGGCTGGTTAGCCACGCCGGTAAGGAATAAGTTTTATGTCACTGATCAGTATCCATGGCGCTTACCTCTCGTTCAGCGATGCGCCGCTGTTGGATAACACCGAACTGCATATCGAAGAGGGCGAACGCGTCTGTCTGGTTGGCCGTAACGGCGCCGGTAAATCGACGCTGATGAAAATCATCAACGGCGAACAGCCGCTGGATGATGGCCGCATCATTTATGAGCAGGATTTGGTGGTGGCGCGTCTGCAACAGGATCCGCCACGCAACATTACCGGCTCGGTTTACGACTTCGTTGCCGAAGGCGTGGCCGAGCAGGCGGAGCATCTCAAGGCTTATCACGCGATTTCCCATCTGGTGATGGAAGATCCGAGCGAGAAGAACCTCAACGAGATGGGCCGTCTGCAAACCATTCTTGACCATCAGAATCTGTGGCAGCTGGATAGCCGTATTAACGACGTGCTGCTGCAGATTGGTTTGGATGCGGATACCGAGTTGTCCTCACTTTCCGGCGGCTGGCTGCGTAAAGCGGCATTGGGCCGCGCGCTGGTGAGCAACCCGCGCGTGCTGATGCTCGACGAACCGACGAACCACCTCGATATCGAAACCATCGACTGGCTGGAAACGTTCCTCAAGACCTTTAGCGGCAGCATCGTGTTCATCTCGCATGACCGTTCATTTATCCGCAACATGGCAACGCGTATTGTCGATCTCGATCGCGGCAAGCTGGTTTCCTGGCCGGGCAACTACGATCTGTTCCTGACCGGTAAAGAAGAAGCGCTGCGCGTCGAAGAGATGCAAAACGCCGAGTTCGACCGCAAGCTGGCGCAGGAAGAAGTGTGGATCCGTCAGGGCATCAAAGCGCGCCGCACGCGTAACGAAGGCCGCGTTCGTGCTTTGAAAGCGCTGCGTAACGAGCGCTCTGCACGCCGTGAAGTGATGGGCAAAGCCAATATGCAGGTCGGCGAAGCGGCACGTTCCGGTAAAATCGTGTTTGAGATGGAAGATGTCAATTACAGCGTGGGTGGTAAAACCCTGGTGAAAGACTTCTCTACTCAGGTGCAGCGCGGCGACAAAATCGCCCTGATTGGCCCGAACGGTTGCGGTAAAACCACCTTGCTGCGTTTGATGCTGGATCAGCTGAAAGCCGACAGCGGCCGCGTGCACTGTGGTACTAAACTGGAAATCGCTTACTTCGATCAGCACCGCGCTGAGCTGGATCCGGATCGTACCGTGATGGATAACCTCGCTGAAGGTAAGCAGGAAGTGATGGTTAACGGCAAACCGCGCCATGTGCTCGGTTACCTGCAGGACTTCCTGTTCCATCCGAAACGCGCCATGACGCCAGTGCGCGCCTTGTCTGGCGGTGAACGTAACCGCCTGCTGCTGGCACGTCTGTTCCTCAAGCCAAGCAACCTGCTGATTCTCGATGAACCGACTAACGACCTCGACGTCGAAACGCTGGAACTGCTGGAAGAGCTGGTGGATGGTTACCAGGGCACGGTGATGCTGGTGAGCCACGATCGTCAATTCGTCGACAACACCGTGACTGAATGCTGGATCTTCGAAGGCAACGGCGAAATCGGGACCTTTGTGGGTGGCTATCACGATGCGCAGCAGCAGCGCGCCGCGTATAAGCAGGGCAAAGCCACTCAGGCCAAACCGGCTGCACCGACGAAAACAGCAGAGAAAAGTGACGTCGCCAAACGTCCAGCCAACAAGCTAAGCTATAACCTGGCACGTGAGCTGGAACAGCTGCCGCAAAAACTCGAACAGCTGGAAACCCGCATCGGTGAGTTGCAGGCTAAAATGAGTCATCCGGACTTCTTCAGCCAGCCACACGATAAAACCCAGCCCGTTCTGGATGCGTTAGCGCAAACCGAGCAGGAACTGGAAGTGGCGTTTGAACGTTGGGAAGAGCTGGAAGCGCTGAAAAACGGCGCGTAAACGGAAGGAGTCAGCATGTGTGCAGCGGATCAAGCGCATCAGTGGAGTCTTTGTCCACAGTGTGATTTAACAGTAAAGCTGCCCGCTGTACCGGTCGGCAGCCGTGCGCGTTGCCCGCGTTGTCACACCACGCTGCAAGCCAACTGGCAGGAGCCGCGTCGACGTCCGACCGGCTACGCCCTTTCGGCGCTGTTTATGCTGGTGCTGGCCAATCTGTTTCCTTTCATCAATATGCACGTCGCGGGATTGAGCAGCCAGATATCGCTGCTCGAAATTCCGCAGGTGATGGATCGTGAAGATTACCGCAGCCTGGCAACGCTGTTTCTGCTATTTGTGCAGGGCATTCCCGCCTTCTGCATGATCACCATTATCCTGCTGGTCAATAACGTTCGCATGCCGCATAACCTGCGGCTTGGATTGGCGCGCGTGCTGTTTCAGCTGCGTAGCTGGGGCATGGCGGAAATCTTTATGGCCGGCGTGCTGGTCAGTTTCGTCAAGCTGATGGCGTATGGCGAGATTGGCCTCGGCAGCAGTTTCTGGCCGTGGTGCCTGTTCTGCGTGCTGCATTTGCGGGCGTTTCAATGTGTTGATCGCCGCTGGGTGTGGCAACGTATCGATCCGTTACCGCCGCTGCCGAAAGTGCCGCTGGCCGGTGTTAGCGGCTTAAAGCAGGGTTTGCGTAGCTGTCCTTGTTGCACCGCTATTCTGCCCGCCGACCAACTGTCGTGTCCGCGTTGTGGTGTGAAGGCGCATGCGCGCCGCAAGCACAGTCTGCAATGGACGCTGGCGCTGCTGATCACCTCGGTGATGCTCTACATTCCCTCCAATATCATGCCGATCATGGTGACCGAAACGCTCGGTTCGCAGTATCCCTCGAACATTATGGCCGGGGTGATTTTGCTGTGGAGCGACGGTTCGTGGCCGGTAGCGCTGGTGATCTTCATCGCCAGTATCATGGTGCCTTCGCTGAAAATGCTGGCGATTGCCTGGCTGTGCTGGCACGGCAGCGGACGCGGCGGACGCGATGATGAAAAGATGCACGTGGTTTATGAGGTGGTTGAGTTCGTTGGCCGCTGGTCAATGATTGATGTGTTTGTCATCGCCGTTCTCTCCGCTCTGGTGCGCATGGGACGACTGATGAGTGTGTATCCTGCGCCGGGTGCGCTGCTGTTTGCCATGGTGGTGATTCTCACGATGTTTGCCGCCATGACCTTTGATCCGCGCCTACTGTGGGATCGACAACGAGAAACTGAACGTAAGGAGCCGCGTCTTGACGGACAACCATCACGGGACTGCTAAGGTCGACCAGATTAAACGCTGGTCACCGGTCTGGATTGTACCCATCGTCACGCTGTTAATCGGCGGATGGATTCTTTTTTATCACTTCAGCCATCAGGGTCCGGAAGTGACGCTGATTACTGAGAACGCGGAAGGCATCGAAGCAGGTAAAACCGCCATTAAGAGCCGCAGCGTTAACGTTGGCGTGGTGGAAAGCGCGGTTCTGACCGATGATTTGCACCACGTTGAGATTAAAGCGCGTCTCAACTCTGGTATGGAAAAGCTGCTGCAAGGCGACAGCGCATTTTGGGTAGTTAAACCGCAAATTGGCCGCGAAGGTATTTCCGGTTTAGGCACCTTGTTATCGGGTGCTTATATCGAACTGCAGCCGGGCGCGAAGGGTGATAAGCCAGAGAGATACCAATTGCTGGATGCACCGCCGTTAGCGCCGCCGGATGCCAAAGGGATTCGTGTCACGCTTGACAGTAAAAAAGCGGGACAGTTGAATCCGGGGGATCCGGTGCTGTTCCGGGGTTATCGTGTCGGCTCGGTGGAAACCAGCACCTTTGATACCGATAAACGTATGATGGCTTATCAGCTGTTTATCTCGGCGCCCTACGATCGCCTCATTACCACCAATGTGCGCTTCTGGAAAGACAGCGGCATTGCGGTGGATATGTCGGCATCCGGCATGCGCGTAGAGATGGGATCGCTCACCACACTGTTCAGCGGCGGCGTCAGTTTTGACGTGCCGGACGGCGCTGAGCTGGGCCGTGCTGCGGAGAACAAAGCGGAATACCATCTGTACGACGATCAGCGCAGCATCCAGGATTCGCTTTACAGTGCTCACACCGATTTCCTGCTGTTCTTCACCGATTCGATTCGTGGCTTGCAGGTTGGCGCACCGGTTGAGTTCCGTGGCATTCGTCTGGGTACAGTGTCACAAGTGCCTTACATGATTCCGGGTGTGAATCAGGCGCTGAATACTGACTATCGCGTGCCGGTGCTGATTCGCATTGAGCCGGATCGTTTTGTTAATCGTCTGGGCGGGGATTTCAATCTTGAGCAGCATCTGCAGGAAGGCAAAAAACGCGGTCTGCGTGCGACGCTGAAAACCGGCAACCTGCTGTCTGGCGCGCTATTTATCGACCTCGATTTCTACGACAATGCACCGGCATATAAAGGCCCGAACGAAGTGGCGGGACTGGAAGTGATTCCAACCGTCAGCGGTGGCCTGGCGCAGATTCAGCAGAAATTGATGGCGGCGCTGGATAAGATTAACGGCTTGCCACTTAATCCTTTGCTGAATGAAGCCACCGGTACCTTGAAAGAGAGCCAGCGCACGCTGCAACAGCTGCAGAAGACGCTGGATAATCTCAATCAGATCACCGCTAACCCTGCGATGAAAACGCTGCCTTCAGACATGCAGCAAACCCTGCGTGAACTGAATCGCAGCATGAAAGGGCTGCAGCCAGGTTCACCGGCTTACAGCAAGCTGGTGGGCGATATGCAGCGGCTTGATCAGGTGCTGCGTGAGCTGCAGCCGGTGTTGAAAACGCTGAATAGCAAAAGTAACGCGCTGGTATTTGAAGCCAAGCCGGGCCAGGATCCACAGCCAAAGAGGGCGAAACAGTGAAAAAAGGGCTAATGATCGGGGCGCTGTTGCTGCTAACAGGCTGCAGCAGCACCATTGAAAATACCTATTATCAGCTGCCGACAGGCAATAATGTGGCGCGCGTTGAAAGTGCCGCTGGCACTGGACAGCCGATGATTTGGGTCGAGCAGGTGACAGTGCCGGATTATATGGCGGGCAATGGCCTGGTGTATCAGACCAGCGATGTGAAGTACGTGATTGCGGCCAATAACTTGTGGGCCAGTCCGCTCGATCAACAGCTGCAGCAAACGCTGATCAGTAATCTCAGCAAAGCGCTGCCTGGCCGTTTGGTTGCTGGTGCTCCGCTGGGCGATAGCCACGACACGCTCTCCGTCAATGTCACCGGTTTCCAGGGACGTTACGATGGGCAAGTGGTGGTGAGTGGCGAATGGTTACTGCAGCATCAAGGGCGCCTAATCAAACATGGCTTTAATCTGATGCTGCCGCAAACTGAAGATGGCTATGATGCGTTGGTGCGTACTCTGGCTCTCGGCTGGCAGCAAACGGCGCAACAAATCGCAAATAGTGTCGTTTCGCTAAATTAAGATTTGTTCGATGCTTATGCTAAGTCCTTGATTTGCTGTAGTGTGATCGCAGTCAAATCAGGGGCTTTTTTTATTGCCTAATCAGCCAGATAGACATTCCACTGACGATTCTACATGGCACTTTAACGTCAAAAACATGACATTGGCGTGAATTTTGCGCATTGACCTTTCTTCTGCATCGGGTTAGAACATTACTGTGGTTGAACATTATATCGCCACTCTTTCTTTCCACCCAGATTCCACCAGACCTGAAAAATGAGGGAAACGAGGCATGAAGAGACAGAAGAGAGACCGCCTGGAACGAGCACATTCACGAGGCTACCAAGCCGGGATTACAGGGCGTTCAAAAGAGATATGCCCTTATCAATTGATCGATGCACGGTCTCACTGGTTGGGAGGTTGGCGTCAAGCCATGGAGGACAGGTCAGCGGTGGCCTAGCACTGCTGGATGTCTATCATTATGGAAGAAACCTCCGCTGCGTGCGGAGGTTTTCGTTTGGAAGGATTAGAAAGCGGAAGTGTCTTTGAACAGACCCACTTTCAAATCCGTAGCAGAGTAAATCAGGTTCCCGTCAACAAAGACTTCGCCATCTGCCACGCCCATTACCAGTTTACGGTTGATCACACGCTTGAAGTGGATTTTGTAGGTCACTTTCTTCGCGGTAGGCAGGACTTGCCCAGTGAACTTTACTTCACCCACGCCCAAAGCGCGGCCTTTACCTTCTGCGCCCAGCCAGCCGAGGTAGAAGCCAACCAGCTGCCACATCGCATCAAGGCCGAGGCAACCCGGCATCACCGGATCGCCAATGAAGTGGCAGTCAAAGAACCACAGGTCGGGGCGGATATCCAGTTCGGCTTCTACGAAACCTTTATCGAATTTACCGCCGTCTTCTGTCATTTTGACCACGCGGTCCATCATCAACATGTTGTTGGATGGAAGCGGCGGTCCATTTTCGCCAAACAGTTCGCCGCGACCCGAGGCAACCAGGTCTTCTTTACTATAGGATTCGCGTTTATCTACCATGTTCTCAATATGCCTTCTTTTAGTGAAGCCCGAATATTAGCGAACAGTTGTACGCTGAGCAATCTTATCAACTGTGGTTGAACCAGTTGAGCCAACGTAATGGCCATGGACGCAGGCGAGCTTCCTGCTGGTTCAACTGGGTAATGCGTTCCTGAATGGTGCTAAGCAATGATTCGCCGCTTTCATACTGCCAGGCAATACCGGTCAGCAGCGGCAGCGCTTCATCTACGCTCTCAATGGCCCAAAGATGGAATTGTCCGGCTTTAACCGCTTCCACTACGTCCTGATTCAAACTGAGATGGCGCGCGTTACTGGCAGGGAAAATCACACCCTGCTTACCGGTCAGTTCGCGTGAATTACAGATGTGGAAGAAGCCTTCAATTTTTTCATTCAGGCCGCCGACGGGCTGCACGTTACCAAACTGATCCACTGAACCGGTCACCGCAATCTGCTGATTAACCGGTTGATTAGCCAGCGCGCTGATTAACGCACACAGCTCGGCCAGCGAGGCGCTGTCGCCATCCACTTCAGAATAGGATTGTTCAAACACCAGCGAAGCCGAGAAGGGTAGCTGTTGTTCCAGTTCCAGTTCGGCAATCAGATAGGCTTGCATGATCATCATGCCTTTTGCATGAATGTTGCCACCTAACTCAGCTTTGCGCTCTACATCGGTGAATTCGCCATCGCCGGGATGTACCACACAGGTAATGCGTGAAGGTTCGCCCCACGGACGCGGATGACCCGGGAACTCAACCACCGAAAGGCCATTGATTTGGCCGACCACTTCGCCTTCGGTCTCAATCATGATCTGATTAAGCAGGATTTCATCGCGCATGCGATCGGCGAGGAAGCCTTCACGCCACTGGCGTGCTTCCAGCGCTTCTTTTAACGCTTCGCCATTGATGCTGTCGCCATGCAACGCCGTTTCCTGCAGTTGACGACGAAGCCAGCGTGGGCAAAGCGGTAAGGTGTCTTGATCACCGGTCATGCGTGCCGCTTCGGCGATCAACAATGGCCAGAAATCCGCTTCAGGCTGGGCTAACCCAGCTTGTTCAGCTTGTGTTAGCGTCCACTGGCACCATGAAGTCATGTCGTCTTCGTCGAGAATCTGTAAGCTCTCTTCAAATTCGCTGTATAGCGCCATCTCATGAACTTCGACGTCCATTTCCTGGAAGGCGGCCAGTGCATCACGGTCGCCACACAGTACCAGACGCAGTTGCAGCGGTAGCGAGGGAATGGCGACGGGCAGCGGTTGACGCTCATCCTGTGAATACCAATCGAAGCGACCTTGCTCAATGCACTTACGCAGACGCAGCCACAACAGCGGCTGTGCCAGCAAAGTATTGACCGCAAGTATTAACGTGCCGCCATTGGCGCGATGCAGTAGGCCCGGTTCAGGCTGCACACGGTCTTTATATTGACGTACGCAACCGAACAGTTGCTCAGCTTCAATCCAGTCGGCGAAATGCACGCCGCCCTGGCTGGT
Organism: Pantoea sp. CTOTU46764; assembly: GCF_031974595.1. Classification (NCBI taxonomy): domain Bacteria; kingdom Pseudomonadati; phylum Pseudomonadota; class Gammaproteobacteria; order Enterobacterales; family Erwiniaceae; genus Pantoea; species Pantoea sp. CTOTU46764. Next base: position 51,275 of record NZ_DALYOQ010000012.1, read on the forward strand.
GAACGGGCGATTGATATCGGTTGGCGCGAGCAGGCTAACGTTATCGCCCATCACATGATAGTCACCACCGTAGAGAGCAATCTCATCCGGCTGGAAACGTTGCGCTGCATCGGCGATGCAGGCCAGGTAATCGCTGTTTTCCTGACTGCGCAACAGCAGCAGTGGGAAACCCAGGGTTTGATGATGCAAATGCGCCAGCGCATTCAGCAGACGCGGCTGAACCGCGGCAAGACTATCGCAATCTTCCAGTGAGACGTTCGAGAAAATGGATTGGTAGCGGTCGCTATCCGGCTGCAGGGCTTGCCACGTAATTTGAGTGCTGGTCAAAATATTCGCATTAGTCTGATTTAGGAAAAGCGCGATTATACAGGAATCAACCCGGTTAATCACGGCGGAGTTCCGGCCCGGATTGTGACGGCTGCAACATGTTTTTCCTTGCTGCATCCAGGAAAAAAGCTGTTATTCTTAGTTTGTTACGTGATCACGATGAGATTCCGATGAAATACCAGCAACTCGAAAATCTTGAAAGTGGATGGAAGTGGAAATACCTGGTGAAAAAGCATCGGGAGGGTGAACTGATCACCCGTCATCTTGAGCTTAGCGCGGCGCAAGCTGCGGTTGATATGCTGCTATCGATGGAAAATAGCCCGGTTGAGGTTAACGAGTGGATCGCCCAGCACATTCATCCTGATTTGGAGAATCGTCTCAAGCAGACGATACGTGCGCGCCGTAAGCGTCACTTTAATGCCGAGCATCAACATACGCGTAAGAAATCGATCGATCTGGAATATCTGGTGTGGCAGCGACTGGCGGGATTGGCGCAGCGTCGCAGTAATACGCTGTCAGAAACTATCGTCCAGTTGATTGAAGATGCTGAACGCAAAGAGAAGTATGCCAGCCAGATGTCTACGCTGAAACAAGATCTGCGGGCGATCCTTGGGAATGGTGGTTCGGAAAAAGAGTAGAGTTCTTTTCTTTCTCATTACATTCAGCCATAAAAAAACCCCGCCTAAGCGGGGTTTTTTACTGCGTGATAACTTAAGCCTGTGGCTGAGTTACAACGTCTTTGATACCTTTCACGTCGATTTCAACGCGACGGTCTGGCGCCAGGCAGTCGATCAGGGCATTGCGGCCTTTCACGCTGTCACAGGTGTTGCCAGTAACTGGGTTAGATTTGCCCATACCGCGTGCAGAGATCTTGTTAGAAGGGATACCTTTAGATACCAGGTAATCAACTACAGACTGAGCGCGTTTCTCAGACAGTTTCTGGTTGTACTGCTCTGAACCGATGCGATCGGTGAAGCCCAGTACTACAACAGAACCGTCTTTCGGATCCATTGAGCTCAGCTGGCTGTACAGCTGATCGAGAGCTTGCTGACCTTCTGGCTTCAGAGTTGCCTTGTTGAAGGTGAACAGAACGTCAGACTTCAGAGTGAAACGCTTGGTTTCAACAACTGGCGCTGGAGCTGGAGCCGGAGCGACAACTGGCGCTGCATCATCTTCCTGACCGAAACGGTAAGAAACTCCGACGCTCAGCATGCTGTTGTCTGGACGTGCACCAACGGTACCTGCGTCACCGATGTTGTTAACCCACTGATAGTCCAGGCGAGTCGCCCAGTTTTTGGTCAGTGCGTATTCAACACCAACAGCAGCCAGCGGAGAAACGCCGGTGTCGTGGTCGCTGATGCGGCCAGTAGTTGGGTTGGTCTGAGTAGAGTCAGCACGCCATACCATACCACCCAGACGGGTGTAGACATCGAAGTCTTCGGTGATTGGGTAGCTCAGTTTAGCAGCCAGCTGAACGCCTTGTGCTTTGAACGCGCCATTGGTCACGCTGCCTTTGTTAGGCATACGGCCTAACCAGTCGTAGCCCAGCTCGAAGCCCAGGTACGGGTTAGCCTGGTAGCCCATGAATGCACCAGCACCCAGCTGAGATTCGTGAGTTGGACCGTTGTTGTTCTCGTAACCGTTACCGTAGTAACCAGTATCGTGATACTGAGACCAGCCCAGTTTAGCACCGGTATACCAGGTGTTATCTTTAGGGGCGGCCTGCGCTACGGTAGCGAAGCCAGCCAGTGCCACTGCAATTGCGATAGCTGTCTTTTTCATTTTTGCGCCTCGTTATCATCCAAATAGGCAATGAGCAAAAAGGTTGCTCTTTGTGTTAATCCTTCGCCGGGTCTAAACGCTCGCTTTTGACTCTACCGAAAAAACGGAGGTTATTGAGCACCCTGGCGAGCTAAAGTCTACAACGAGATTGGAAACTTACAAGTATGATGTGACGCCGGGCAGCAAAAAAACAGCGATTTATACACACATTTTAACAAATCACCTGGCTAAATCTTCGGTATTAGAAAACAAAAAAGCGTCTAAGCCATTGTCATAGCTGGCGGGAAAAGAATCAGTAGCTTAGATGCAACTTATGCAAAAAAAATGCTGAGAAAATTCCTGGAATTTACTTAATGAAACAATTCAGACGGAATTTTTGCTGAGTTAGGTTGTCTGGAAGGGGCAAATTGTTGTCCCTGCGGACGCAAAATCAGACCCAGCGCTTCACCTTCTGCCGCGGCTTTTTCCAATTCTAGACGCTCTTCATCGCTCAATTCGTACGGAATCCAGGCTAGAACCACGCTGTAATTACCTGTACGTAATGCCTTCACCATACTTTCCACGGTGTTAAAACGTTCAGATTCGGTGATATGCATACTCTTTTCTAACGGCAATCCCGACTGCTGCATCCAGCTACGATTCAACTTATGAGCCGGAGTGAGCCACAGCTGCCAGCGCGATTGCTCGCTCAGCTGTTTCAGCACCGGCAGCAGTATAAGTTGCATCATTCCAGGTTGTTCGCTGGAGCGCAGTTCAGTGATTCCACCCAGCGAAGGTTGCGCTAAGCTGGATGAAGCGAAACGATGTGAACGGTCAGCAGAGCCAGAGAAATGAGTACGCATAATTTAATCACTCAGTAATGAACTGTATGGATGTACAGTAATGGCTTCCTGGATAAAGATCAACCTCAATTTCTGAAAACGCCTCGCAATTTCTGCACAAGATACCTCCCGTCTGCTTTTATTCATTGAACAGCTAAATCGTTTTTTTTATCTTCTAACCAGATGAATCTGCGAGCTTTTATAGGAAATTTCCCGCGCATGGAATCCATTGAAGGGGGCGTTATGAAGAGATATAACCCGGTAGTTGAACAATCGAAAGCGCAGTTGGCGGCATTAGGTAAAATTGAATCGCGCACGCAATTTGGTGGTTATGCACTGACTGTTGAGAAGGTGATTTTTGCGTATATCAATGAGGATGCACTCTATCTTCGAGCTAGCGAGGCGCTTCACCACTATAACGCACAGCGTTCACTGGAACCGCTAGTGTACCGTAAGCGTGGCGTGCCGGTGACACTAAGCTACTTCAAAGTGGATACGCAGTTGTGGCAAAACCCTGAACAGTTATTGCAACTGTCAGCATGCTCTCTGCGTGCCGCACAGGACGAGGCGGCTACCAGACTTGTCTCGCTGCGTTTGAAAGATCTGCCGAATTTAAGCCTGCGATTGGAGCTGATGCTGCATAAGGTAGGGATCAGTTCGGTGCAATTGCTGTGTGAAACAGGCTCGCGACAAAGCTGGCTGAAACTACGCGCGGTGAATAAGCATATTGGGTTAAAAACGCTGTTGGCGCTGGAAGGTGCAATATCAGGACATCATGAAGCGGCGTTACCCAGCGCCATCAGGCAAGAGCTTTACACCTGGTATTTAAAAATGCTCCGCCAGCACGCGGCGGAGCATCAATCGCTTTAGTCATTGATGAGAGTACGGCGTAGACGGGCAATTTCAGGCAGCAGCGCGACTAACAAGCCCAATTGCTGAATCACTAATGGTGCGCGTGTATCCGGGCTGTTTTTCATCTCGTTCATGCGCTGCATTAGCGCCTGCTGCATCTCAGTGGCTTGAGTATCCGTAACCCGGTCGATCTGCAGCACATCTTCAATGAAGCAGACTGCGTCATCCAGTAAGTTCAGTAAGGTAGTATCCGCGAGATGTGCGCGGTGCGCTCCCAGTGCGGAGATATAGCTGAGGAAGGAGTGGTTCAGACATAGCAGTCGAAACGCATTCTCACGTAGCGGCTGTTGTAGCTTGAGTTCACCACTGATGTTTGACACCACTGACGCCAGCTCGGCATCGGCATTATGCGCATCGCGGCGTGCCACGCGATAAGCGAGACGATTGTCTTTGCCTTGGTGATATTGCTCCATAATCGCATCCAGATAGCGACAGTTCGCATACAGTGTGCGATCGGCGACGGCGGTGATTTTGCGAAAACGCCAGTCTGGCCAGACAAAGGCCACGGCCAGCCACGCCAGTCCGCAGCCCAGTAAGGTATCCACCACGCGCGGCAGCGCCACTTCAAAACCTTCGCCGAGCAAATTGAAGCACAGCAGAACCAGCAAGGTGATAAACAAGGTGGCTTGCGCATACTGAATCTGGCGGAAGGCGAAGAACAGCACGCCGCTCAGTACAATCAGCACCAACTGGCCTTCAATCGAGGGCACCAGCCACAATACCGGCAGGCCGATGGCAATGCCGGCTAAGGTACCGCCAATACGCAATGCGAGGCGTCGTCGGGTGGCGTTGTAGTTGGGCTGGCAGACAAACAGGCTGGTCAGCAAGATCCAGTAACCGCGATCGACGCCAGTGATTTTAATGAAGGCGTAGCCAACGCACAGCACCAGCGACATACGTACCGCATGGCGGAAGAGGGCCGATTGTGGGCTGAGATGGCGACTCAGGCGCAAGCGGATATCCGCCCAGCCGCTGAGTCCTTCCCGTGACAGATGGTGATCGCTCTGCGGGGACGGTTCGGCCAGCATCTGTTCTGATTCAATAGACGCCAGTTGCGCATCAATAGCACGCAGATTACGCAGCAGCCAAAACAGCGCGTGAATGTGTGGATCCTGCGGCTCATTTTGCTGAAGACGTTGCAGCGCGGTTTCCAGCCGTTCGAAAGTGCGTTCAAAATGGCTGTCGTGATGCCACGACTGACGCAGCAAAATGGTCTCCGCCAGCTGCCGACAGGCGCGCGCTTGCATATTCATCAGGCGCTGGAAACGGAACAGCACTTCGTTGTAACGCCAGTTATCACGCAGCAGATGGTATTGCAGATGCGAGGAGCTGGCGCGCTCATGGATATCCTGCGCGACAAAATAGTAATGCAGGCTACGACGCGTGCTACGTGAACCGCGGTCGCCGCGCAAACGGCTTTGAATAGTGCTTTTAGTAAGATTTAGCTGTGCTACCAACTGGCTGTTAACCATCGCCGTGGCAACCAGCGTGGCGTCATCCTGATCGCCGCCATCGGGATCAAACAGGTTCGCTTTGGCTTCCAGATAGCGCGCCAATTGGGAAAAACTGCCTGCCAGCTGCTCCTGTACCGGGCGCACCGGGAACATCAAATGACCGATAAAGGTCAGCAAGTTGTACCAAAGAGCACCGATCAACAGCAGCGCTGGTTGCATCCACCATTGGGGGAACAAGCCGATGCCCAGCATGGTGTAAACCGCAATCAGCAGCGCACCGAAGGCGATGGTGGCATAACGCTGTCCCAGCGCACCGAGCAAAATAAAGCCCCAGCTGGAAAGTGCCAGGCCCAAACCGAATGCCCACGGATGGGGGAACAACAGTTCCACCGACACCGAAGCGATACAGAAACATACCAACGTGATCAACAGATTGCGCACACGCCCAATCCAGCGATCGTCGAGATCCGCCAGCGCCGCAGCGACGACACCCAGCGTCAGCGGAATGGTCCACTCGATTTGGTGCAGCCACCACGGCACCGCCGCGCATCCGGTCAAGGCAAAGAAGATGCGCAGCAAATAGCGTAGGCTGCTGTTAAACAGATAACGTCGCCAGCCTGGCAAGGCGTCATGAATCATTGAACGGCCTCAGTAGCGGCGACGCGCATTGGCTTCACGCGCGGCCTGCGCTTCTTCAACGGAGACCACACGACGGCCCACCGGCCACAGCGCAATCGCGGCGATTTTGAAGTTGGCGATGCCAACAGGAATGCCAATGATGGTCAGACACTGCACGATACCGGCCGAGATATGCGCCAGACACAGCCACCAGCCAAACAGTATCAGCCAGAAGATGTTGAGGAAGGTACCGCCGGTATTCATCACATGGCTTTTGCTTTCGGGGCGCAGTACATCGACATGCACCGCTTCGTTGCCAAAAGGCAGCAGAGACAGTTTGGTGATTTCCCAGCAGGAACGCGTCAACGGCAGCGTGAAAATCAGTACGATGCTCACCAGCGTGGCGAACAGCCAGCTGAGGGTGGTGAAGAAGCCGCCGAGAATGAAATTAAGAATATTAAGTACGGTACGCATAAACGTGATTTTCCTTTTGCAATCCGCAATATGTGGCGCCAAGTTTAGCTCTTTTTAAGGCTGGAGCGCCAAGAGTCTGACAGGTAAACTGCGCGATATCGAATTCCACATGACGGTGCGGACATGGAACTGAAAGCAACATCAATGGGTAAACGTCTGGCACAGCATCCCTATAATCGGGTGCGCTTGCTGGCCGCCGGCGTGGAAGTCAGTGGCGATCGCCATGAATATCTGATTCCGTTTAACCAGTTGCTCAACATTGCCTGCAAGCGCGGCATGGTGTGGGGCGAACTGGAGTTTCTACTACCAGATGAAAAAGTGGTGCGCCTGCATGGTACCGAATGGCAGGAAACGCAGCGCTTTTTCCACTATTTGCAGCACGCCTGGCAGCAGTGGAGCGAGGAGATGAGCGAGGTGAGCGCCGAGGTGCTCGCCGCGCTGGAGCAGGAAATTCTCGCCTTTACGCAGCAGGATCGCTGGTTGAAACGCAGTGAGCTGAGCGCGGTGAAAGAGAGCATTACGCGCCAGTTTTCTGCCTTGCCGTTGCCTCTCGCGCGTATTGCTGAGTTTGACAACTGTCGTGAACGCTGGGAATTTTGCCAGCAATGGCTGGAGCAGGGTGAAACAGCCATCCGCCATCGCAACCGTGAATGGACCAGTAAGATCCTCAGCGATTATCACGAATTCTTCTCCACGGTTGAAACCACGCCGCTCAATCCATCGCAATGTAAAGCTGTAGTGAATGGTGAGGGCGCGCTACTGGTGCTGGCGGGTGCCGGTAGCGGCAAAACCTCGGTGCTGGTGGCGCGCGCAGGTTGGTTGCTGAAACGCAAACTGGCGCAACCGGATCAAATTCTGCTGCTGGCGTTTGGTCGTCAGGCGGCAGAAGAGATGAATGACCGCATTCAAACGCGTCTTGGCGAGAGCGCGATTCAGGCGCGTACCTTCCATGCGCTGGCGCTGCATATCATCCGCGAAGGCAGTAACAAACAACCGGTAATCAGCAAATTGGAGAGCGACAGCAAGGCGCGGCGACAGCTGCTGATTGAGACCTGGCGCGAGCAGTGCAATAGCAAAAAAGCGCAGGCCAGCGGCTGGCGTCAGTGGTTGCAGGATGAGCTGGAGTGGGAAATTCCCGAAGGTCCGTTTTGGCAGGATGACAAACTGGCGCAGCGTATCGCTTCGCGTATGGAGCGCTGGCTGGGTTTGATGCGCATGCACGGCGGCGCACAGGCGGCCATGATCGCGGATGTGGCAGAAGCGCAGCGCGACAACTTCAGCAAACGCGTCAAACTGATGGCGCCACTGCTTAAAGCGTGGAAAAGCGCGCTGAAAGAGGAGGGCGCGGTCGATTTCTCCGGGCTGATTCATCAGGCGATTGCCATTCTGGACAAAGGGCGCTTTATCAGCCCGTGGAAGCATATTCTGGTCGATGAATTTCAGGATATCTCGCCGCAGCGAGCTGCTTTGTTGACGGCGCTGCGTCAGCAAAACAAGCGAACCAGCCTTTACGCGGTGGGCGATGACTGGCAGGCAATCTATCGCTTCAGCGGTGCCGAAATGAGCCTGACCACCGCGTTCCATCATTATTTCGGTGATGGCGATCGCTGCGTGCTGGATACCACCTATCGCTTTAACGAGCGCATCGGTGAGATTGCCAATCGCTTCGTGCAGCAAAACCCGCATCAGCTGCGCAAGCCGCTAAACAGCTTGAGCAAGGGCAACAAAAAATCGGTGACCTTGCTGCCGCAGGATCAACTGGAAGCGCTGTTCGATAAACTGAGCGGCTATGCCAAACCCGATGAGCGCGTGCTGCTGCTGGCGCGTTATCACCATTTGCGCCCGTCAATCCTTGATAAAGCCAAAACGCGCTGGCCAAAGTTACAGCTGGATTTTATGACGATTCATGCCAGCAAAGGCCAACAGGCGGATTTCGTTATAGTGCTGGGGCTGCATCAGGGACGCGACGGTTTCCCGGCAGAAGCGCGTGAATCGATTATGGAAGAGGGCTTGCTGCCGCAGCCGGAAGATTTCCCGGATGCGGAGGAGCGGCGGCTGGCGTATGTGGCGATGACGCGCGCGCGCCAGCAGGTATGGCTAATGTTCGATAAAGATCGGCCTTCGGTATTTGTCGAACACCTGCGCGAGTTGGGGGTGCCGCAAAGCCGTAAGGCCTGATGATTAGGGTTTCAGACGTTCGGCGAGATAACGCTGATAATCTGGAATCTGAATCTCAATCTGCTGGGCAAATTTCGGTGACTGAATAATAAAATCTGCGGTGGTGCGATTATTGGCCACCGGGATATTCCATACCGTGGCGAGGCGCAGCAGCGCTTTGACATCCGGATCGTGCGGCACCGCATTCAGCGGGTCCCAGAAGAAAATCAGCACATCAATTTTGCCTTCCGAAATCAACGCGCCCACTTGCTGATCGCCGCCCATCGGGCCGCTCAGCATGGCGTTAACGTCTAATCCCGTATGACGATTAATCAGATTGCCGGTGGTGCCGGTAGCGTAAAGCACATGCTGTTGCAGCGTGCTTTGGTTGATTTGCACCCACTCAAGCAGCGAGGCTTTGCAGTGATCGTGTGCAACGAGGGCGATATGTTTCTGAACCTGAAGGGTACGAACGGTCTGCTCCATAGGGCTTCCTGTTTCTTCTCATGCATTATGTGTTAATGCAGGAGTTTACCCCTGGCGTTTCATCACTATCAACTTGTGCGTAAGGTTTTCATCCAGCTAATAAAACGCAGACGTGTGGCAGCATCAAAACGCTTAAACCAGACTTGCAAAGAGGGAAGATCGCTAACGTCCTGCCAGGCGTAATCCATATTCAATTGCGCCTCGCTCACGCTCAGCGAATGCAAGGCAAAACGCGGAACCGAAGCGGCGTGGGCATCACGATTATAATTCACCATCGCCTTTTCGAAATCGTTATCACTTTCCTTCGGCAAATGGTCGCGCAGGCTGGTGATCTCCATGCCACGTTCATCAATCAGCTGGAAGTTGAGCGTTTTGTCGAAGGTGGTGCGTTCGCGACGATTATTGAGCGCGGGCAAACGAATCGCCACCGAATGGGCGTTAGCGTTAAAAGTGACAATCATCGGCACGGATTGAAAGTGCGCGGCGTTAGCGCCCGGTTTTTCTACACGAAACAGAAACTGATGCTGCCCACGCTCCAGTTCAAGGCTACCGGCGCCTTTCAGCAGCGAGCCAGAGATTTTACGCCCGTCCAGCACCAGCAGTTCGATCTCGGGATCGAGCTTGAGAGTGATGGCCTGGCATGAGGCTGATACGAGCAACAGCAGTAAACCCGTAGCAGTTAAAGACAGCTTCATTTCAACTCCCGGCAGAAGGGGGTAAATCGATTATGTGTAGCAAAGTATTACATTATGGCAGTAAATTTACATTTTTACATATTTATTCGTGCTGCTGCGCAAAGTTCTCGTGCCCGGCAGTTGCAGCCTAATGCGCAATGCCATCTACACTTAAGCGAATGAACCAGGAGAAAAAAGATGAATGATCAAACGATTCGCGATGTGCTGATTAAAACCAAACGTATCGCATTAGTAGGCGCCAGCGATCGCCCCGACCGCCCAAGCTATGGCGTGATGAAATACTTGCTCGAACAGGGATACGACGTGATTCCAGTGAGCCCTAAACTGGCGGGTCAACAACTTCTTGGTCAAACCGTTTATGCCACGCTGGCGGATGTTCCTGGGAAAGTGGATATGGTGGATGTGTTTCGCAATGCCGAAGCGGCGTGGGGGGTAGCGCAGGAAGCGATTGCCATTGGTGCAGACACGTTGTGGTTACAGCTGGGCGTGATTAATGAGCAGGCGGCGGTACTAGCGCAAGACGCGGGTATGACCGTAGTGATGGATCGCTGTCCAAAGATTGAAATTCCGCGGTTAGGCATCACGCGCTAAAACAAAAACGGCGACCTGAGTCGCCGTTGTCATTAATGTCGCAGGCTGGGTGCCTGCAGCTGCTGCCGTATTGACGCGGCCAGCTCATCCATTGAAGGTTGTTCAGGGTGTTCAAAGGAGGTTTCTCCCGCCAGTTGAACTTCCGCTACATAGGTATGCACCTGATCGCCTTCTTCATCTTCCATTACCACGTGATACCAGGGCGCGGCGCGCAGCGTTTCGCTGGCAGCGACATCATCAACTTCTGGCTCATCAAGTGAAAACTCCGGATCGACATCCACGATAACGCCGAGCACCCCGGAGAGACGATGTCGGACCTGCTGTCCAATTCCAAATTTAGTCGTAATCATTGTGACCTCCCAAAAGACTGCCCTGTAACCAATATGGAGGCAGGGACAGCGTTTTCAAGTCACAGCACGCGGCAGGCAAAACCTTTCAGATAAAGCCCTTCAGGATAGCTGGCGATCACGGGATGGTCGGCTGCCTGACGGAACTGCTCTATAAATTGTACATCACGACCGGCATCAACGGCGGCATCCGCAATGATTTTCTGGAACAAATCAGTCGGCATCAAGCCAGAACAGGAGAAGGTCAACAAAACGCCGCCGGGATTCAACAGCTGAATGGCCAGCATGTTGATGTCCTTATAACCGCGACACGCGCCCATCAGCTGATTCTTGTTCTCAACGAATTTCGGCGGATCCATGACGATCAGGTCGAACTTCTCGCCGCTGTCGCGATAACGACGCAGCAGCTTGAACACATCGTCACGCACGAACTGGGCGCGCGACACATCCAGACCATTAAGCTCAACATTCTGTTTCGCCACGTCGAGTGCGTCCTGCGAAGTATCAACGCTGATCACTTCACGGCAGCCGCCCATCAAGGCCGAAACCGCAAATCCGCCGGTGTAAGAAAAACAGTTCAGCACGCGTGCATTCTCTGCGTAGCCACGCGTGGCAAAACGGCTGTCACGCTGATCAAGGTAATAACCGGTTTTATGACCACCCTGAATATCCACCAACAGCTTCATACCGTGTTCAGTAATCGGCAGCAGCGGAGGCGGCAGTTCACCCGAAACCGGGCCTTGCGCCAGCTCAAGTCCCTCTTTTTTACGCACCGCCACGTCTGAGCGATCGTAAATAGCGCAATCCGGGAAGCACTGCTGCAAAGCTGAAACGATGGCTGGACGTTGATACTCGGCACCCGCAGATAACAGCTGCAGCACCAGGAAGTTGCCGAAGCGATCAATGGTAACACCCGGCATGCCATCGGACTCACCGGCAATCAGGCGATAGCTGTCCAGCCCGTCACGTTTTGCCAGCCAGTCACGCCACAGCTGCGCTTGCTCAAAGCGGCGCACGAAGAAGGTGATGTCAATTGACTCATCCTGTTGCCAGCTCCAGACGCGTGCGCGAATTTGTGATTGCGGCGAATACGCGGCGCGAGCCAGCCATTTGCCATTGCTGTCACAGACATCAATGGTTTCACCAGACTGGGCTTTACCTTCCATACGTGCAACGGCACCAGAAAACACCCACGGATGGCGGCGGAGCAGGGATTTTTCACGTCCCTTTGCGAGAATCAATCGAACGGTCATAGTTTGCTATGCTTACCTGAAAAAATGAGGCGCCATTTTCCGGCGGATGGCGGCAAATTGCAACGCAAGGTGATGGGAGAACGCAATGGCAACCACATGCTGCAAAATTTGGGTACATGGCATCGTGCAGGGCGTGGGGTTTCGCTACCACACGCAAGCGCAGGCCAGAGGGTTGAATGTTAACGGTTATGCGCACAATCTGGCGGACGGCAGCGTTGAAGTGCTGGCGTCCGGTGAAGCGCAGCAGGTCGATGAATTGATCAGTTGGCTAAAAGCAGGTGGGCCGCGTAGCGCGCGCGTGGACAAAGTGCTGGTAGAGCCACATCAGCCCAGGGAAGTGCCTACCCGATTCACCACTGGCTGATTACAAACACTTGGCCGGTTTTGGCAATCCGGCAATTTTGGTCGCTTGCTTCGCTGGGCCTTCCGGAAACAGGCGGAACAGATAGCGGCTGTTGCCTTTCTCCTCCCCATACTTTTGCGCCATGGCTTTCACCAGCATGCGTACCGCCGGCGAGGTATTAAATTCCTGATAAAACGCGCGCACAAAGTGCACCACTTCCCAGTGCGCTTCACTCATCACGATCGCCTCTTGCTCCGCAATGGCGGCGGCCAGCGGTTCGCTCCAGTCCGCTCTATTTTTCAAATAGCCTTCCGCATCGGTGGCAATCTCTTTACCGGCAAAATTCACAGTCATTCCTCATTGCGTTAATGGACACATTGTAAATTCGCCCAGCCATAAAAAGCAAAAACCCCGCCGAAGCGGGGTTTGATAACGGTTACGGCATCTTAATCGCGGTTAGCGAAGCCCAGCAGGCTCAACAGGCTAACAAAGATGTTATACAGCGAGACATACAGACTCACGGTGGCGCGAATGTAGTTGGTTTCGCCGCCGTGAATGATGTTGCTGGTTTCCCACAGAATGGCACCGGCAGAGAACAGAATGAACAGGGCGCTAATCGCCAGATGCAGCGCAGGCAGTTGCAGGAAGATGTTGGCAACTACCGCCACCAGCAGCACCACAAAGCCCGCCATCATCATGCCGCTCAGGAATGACATATCGCGGCGCGTGGTCAGTACATAGGCCGAGCAACCGAAGAATACCAGCGCCGTGCCGCCCAAGGCCATGGCGATCACATCACCCATGCCCGCAGTCAGGAACGAACTGAGGATTGGGCCAAGGCAGTAACCGAGGAAACCGGTAAAGGCGAAGGCGGCCAGAATTCCTGCCGGACTGTTAGCCAGTTTATGCGTCAGGAACATCAAACCATAAAAGCCCACCAGCATCAGAATCAGACCCGGCGAAGGCAATGCAAACACGGTGCTCAGTGTTGCGGTCAACGCCGAGAAGGCCAGCGTAAAGCCAAGTAACAGATAAGTATTGCGTAGCACCTTGTGGGTGCTGACTAACGATTGCTGCGACGAGCTAAAAACTCTTTCCATCACGCGCTCCTTAAAGAGAGAAACACCAAATATGGCACGAGGATACGCAGCGCCTGAAAGACAGAAAAGGCGTTTTACCCATCTTTACGCGATAAATTGCTGTTTCACTGAGCAGAATGGCGAAATTGACGCCAAAAAAATAGAATTTGGCTGTTTTTCAGCCGAACGATTCATTGCAGGCTTTACATCGTTATGGGGGATGTTTATAGTGCGCCTCATTGCGGAGGGGTGGCCGAGTGGCTTAAGGCAACGGTCTTGAAAACCGTCGATGGGAAACCATCCGAGAGTTCGAATCTCTCCTCCTCCGCCATCACTCTTGCTGAGTGATGACGCAACAAAAAAATCCCCGGAGGGATGGCCGAGTGGCTTAAGGCAACGGTCTTGAAAACCGTCGATGGGAAACCATCCCAGAGTTCGAATCTCTGTTCCTCCGCCATATTAAAGAAGCCCGCAGAAATGCGGGCTTTTTGCTTTTCTACGTTCACAGATGCCGAAAAACATCGCGTTGCTTTTCAATCTGCTGCCATTGCCCAACGCCAGGCGCGTTTACTGCTATATTCCATGCACGGTTTTTTGCAAACATCTGGCGATTTTCCGATGCAAGCTGAGTTACACTGTGCGGTAATTCGCTCTTTGGCGGGCTAATCGTTTGAAAGCCAGAGTGTTTCACTGATGAATTATGGAATAGGCACAATGATCAAGAAACTGAGTCTTTGCGCGTTGTCAGTCATCGCTGCGCTCCCGATGGGCATGTCCGCCTATGCTGCGGATGGAGATATGCAACTCCAGCAGGTGCTGATGTTAAGCCGTCATAACCTGCGTGCGCCGCTCGCCAATAACGGCAGCGTACTGGAACAATCCACCAGGAAGAGCTGGCCGCAGTGGGATGTCGCGGGCGGTGAGCTCACCACCAAAGGTGGCGTGCTGGAAGTCTACATGGGGAATTACACCCGTCAGTGGCTGGCACAGCAGGGCTTAGTCCAGAACGGAACTTGCCCGGACAGCAGCAACATCTTTGTCTACGCCAACAGCCTGCAGCGCACCGTGGCGACCGCGCAGTACTTTATCACTGGCGCCTTCCCAGGCTGTGATATCGCGGTAACGCATCAGGATGCGATGGGCACCATGGATCCTATCTTCAATCCGGTCGTCACCGACGGCAGCGAGGAATTCAACAAGAAAGCGTTGGCTGCGATGACCGCCGCCAATGAAAAGCTGGCACTGAAACCTGCCTTCCAGCATCTGGAAAAAATCGTTGATTACAAATCTGCCCCGGCCTGTAACGGCAAAAAGCAGTGTGATTTGAGCAGCGGCGATAACACCTTCAGCGCGGATAACGGTAAAGAGCCAAACGTAAGCGGTCCGCTGAAAATCGGCAACTCGCTGGTGGATGCGTTTACGCTGCAATATTACGAAGGTTTCCCGGCCGATCAGGTTGCCTGGGGCCAGATCAAAACGCCTGAGCAGTGGAAAGAGCTGGCGTCGATCAAAAACGGTTATCAGGATGCGCTGTTCGCCTCTCCTGAAGTGGCGCGCGAAGTGGCCGCACCGCTGGTGGATTACATCCGCAGCCAGTTAGTCGATCAGGACAAAGCCAATGCGCCAAAAGTGACGCTGATGGTCGGTCATGATTCCAACATCGCCTCCTTACTCAGCGCGCTGCAGGTTAAACCTTATGAACTGCCGGGCAACGATGAGAAAACGCCGATTGGCGGTCAGGTGGTATTCGAACGCTGGCACGATGTGAAGAACAACAAAGATCTGCTGAAAATCGAGTACGTCTATCAAACGGCCGATCAGCTGCGCGATGCCGATGTGCTGAGCCTGAAAAATCCACCGAAGCGCGTCACGCTGCAACTGGCAGGCTGTGAAACGGATGCCAACGGCTACTGCAGCTGGGATCAATTCACCGGCGCGCTGAATGGCGCTCTGCAAGGTACGCCACTGCAGCCTGCTGCTGCACCAGCTCCGGCAGAACAGCCAGCACCAGCGGCGGCGGCACCGGTCGCAGATGATGCCAAGCAGAAAGCCGATCAGGCCGCTGCCGATAAAGCGGCTGCAGACAAAGCAGCAGCGGATAAGGCCGCAGCACAGAAGGCCGCAGATGCGAAAGCGGCTGAAGAGAAGGTGAAGGCGGATAAAGCTGCCGCGCAGAAAGCCGCTGACGAGAAAGCCAAAACCGAGAAAGCCACTGCCCAGAAAGCAGCGGATGACAAAGCCAAAGCCGATGCGGCAGCTGCACAGAAAGCACAAGCCGATGCCACGCCAGTCAAGCCTGAAGAGCCGGCAAAAGCCGCGACCAGCAACTGAGTTTGCTAGCAATAAAAAACCCCGCCGAAGCGGGGTTTTTTTATGCCTGTGAACTTAACCGGCAACCACGACCAATTTTTGGTTGGCGAACTCTTTAATACCCAAATCCGACAACTCACGTCCGTAACCCGAACGTTTCACGCCACCAAACGGCAGCTCTGCTGAGGTATCGCTCTGCGAATTGATGAACACCATGCCCGTTTCAATCTGCGACGCCATCTTGCGTCCGCGCGCAATATCTTTGGTCCAGACCGAACCGCCAAGGCCGTAATTTGAATCATTCGCCAGCGCCACAGCGGCACGATCGTCCGCCACCACATACACCTGCGCCACCGGGCCAAAAAATTCCTGATAGTAAGCCGGATTATCTGGCGTCAGACCGGTAAGCACCGTTGGCTGGTAATAGCAGCCGACGCCATCAATGGCGCGTCCACCAAATTCCACGCGCGCGCCATTTTTCACTGCTTCATCAACCTGTTTCACTAAACGATCGCGCGCATCTTTAGAAGAGAGTGGACCGAGCGTGGTCTTCTCGTCGAGCGGATCGCCCGGCGTGGCCGATTGCAGAGCCGCGCTGAATTTGGCCATAAACGTATCGGCAATTTTCTCGTGCAGAATGAAGCGCTTGGCGGCGGTACAGACCTGGCCGCAGTTGCTGAGGCGAGCTTGCGCGCCCTGACGTACCGCTTCATCGATATCGGCATCGTCCAGCACCACAAACACATCGTTACCGCCCAGTTCCAGCGTCGATTTCTTCAGATGTTTACCGGCCTGTTCCGCCACGGCGCTACCGGCGCGTTCGGAACCGGTCAGCGCCACACCTTGCACACGTGGATCGGCGATCAGATCCGCAACCTGATCGGTAGAGATAAACAAGTTGGTCCACGCGCCTTTTGGCGCCCCGGCTTCTTCCACCAATTTTTCAAATACATCGGCGCAGTGCGGCACAATGTTGGCGTGTTTTGCCAGTACCGGATTGCCCAGCGCCAGGTTTGGCGCCAGCACGCGCATCAGCTGATAATAAGGAAAGTTCCACGGCTCAACCGCGACAATCACGCCAATCGGATGGTATTCAAGCCAGGCATCGCCCACATCACTGGCGTAGGGTTGTGGCTGTAAAAAGGTCGCGGCATGTTCCGCGTAGTAGCGGGCGATCTGCGAACAGATTTTTACTTCACCGCGACTTTGCCCAATTAACTTGCCCATCTCTTTACTGGCGATGGTCGCCAGCTCTTCGGCCCGTTGGTCGATCAGGTCGGCTAAACGGTGCAGCACCTGCAAACGCGGCTGAATATCGCCTTTACTCCACGCGGAATGATAAAGCGCATCTGCGGTTTTCAGTGCCTGTTGTGCATAGGCATCATCGTGCTCGTTCCACGCTTTTAGCAGTTGGTTATTGGCTGGATTGATACTTTGATAGGCAGACATACAAGGCTCCTTGGTGATGTAAAGGTAACAAAGGCGGGACAATGCCCGCCTGTCACTCAAACGTTTTTGCGCTCGACCGTTTTGTCGTCCCAGGTCAGAACATCCTGGTCGGTCTTTTTGAAGGCGCGAATCAGTACTTCATCGCTGCCTTGCTGGCTCCAGATCTGCTCGGCTAAACGTTCGTCGTAGTTGGCTACCTCAAAAATGGCTTCAGCGATTTCGCGTGAAGTGTGGCGCAGTGATGCCCATTCGCCCACGTGATGCTCTTTCGACTGTTCTGTTGTCATGAAGGTCTCCTGTTGTGGATTTTATCCCTGTAGCTTAACCGCCAGTCCGGCGACGTGTTGGCCCTGATAACGGGCAATATCCAGTTCTTCCGCCGAAGGTTGACGTGATCCATCTCCGCCCGCCAGCGTAGTCGCGCCGTAAGGCGTTCCGCCGCGTACGTGAGAAATGTCGAAAAGTTCTTTAGTGCCATAACCGATAGGAACGATCACCATGCCGTGGTGGGCGAGGGTGGTCCAGACGGAGGTGATGGTTTGCTCCTGGCCGCCGCCGGTGCCGGTGGAGGCAAAAACGCTGGCGATTTTGCCGTACAGCGCGCCCGAAGCCCACAGACCGCCAGTGCGATCCCAGAAGTTACGCATCTGGCCCGCCATGTTGCCGAAACGCGTGGGTGTGCCAACGATGATGGCATCGTACTGCGGCAAATCTTCCGGTTTCGCTTCAGGCGCAGCCTGATTCACTTTGCCGCCAACCTGAGCGAAACGCTCGGCATCCATGCTTTCCGGCACGCGTAATATCGTGACTTCCGCGCCACTCACGCTCTTTGCACCGTCGGCCACGGCTTGCGCCATGGTTTCAATATGTCCGTACATCGAATAATAGAGCACCAAAATCTTTGCCATAGTTTTCATCCTGCTGGGGTGATGAGTAATCAGAAGTATAGAAGAGCCTGCGCAGGCTGCTGTACAGAGGTTAAGCAGGTGCCAATAAGTGTCGGCTAACTACTTGTAACACGGCGGTAAATTTGGTTTTTCGCAGTGAAATGAGTGGATTATCTGTTTCAAATTATGAATATCAGGCTCATTTCAGCGTTGCGTTGTCTATTCTTTAATCAGGCGTGCGGGATATCCGCCGCCGTGCTCTTCACGGCAGCATCGTGATCAGCCCGTAATCTGAACGCTCAATCCCTGGAGGAAATGATGGCCGAACATCGTGGAGGATCAGGCAATTTCGCAGAGGACCGTGAAAGGGCCGCAGAAGCGGGTCGCAAAGGCGGCAAAAACAGCGGGGGTAATTTCAGAAACGACCCACAGCGCGCTTCTGTAGCCGGAGAAAAAGGGGGACGCAGCCGCGGCAAGAAATAGCGCGACTGCCCGTTAATCCCCGGCCGCCGGGTTCGCCCGGCGGTAACAAGCATTGCAATTTCCCCGCTCTCTGAGCAAACTGACCGCCAACTGATTATTCTGGTGCGTTATGTCCGCTTCCTCTTCTCGTCTCAGCCTGCGTATTTCGCGTCAGGAGCTGGTGCTCATTTTTATTACCATGGTTTGGGGCGGCACCTTTTTGGTGGTACACCGCGCGATGGCGCATTCCGGTCCATTCTTCTTTGTCGGATTACGTTTTGCCACGGCATCGCTGCTGCTGGCCTTTTTCTTCCGTCGTTATCTCAAGCAGGTGACCTGGCTGGAAATTAAAGCTGGTGCGTTGATCGGGTTGTCGATTGCCGGCGGCTACGGTCTGCAAACCTGGGGCATGCAAACCATTTCCAGCAGCCAGTCGGCATTCATTACCGCGCTGTATGTGCCGGTGGTGCCGCTGCTGCAGTGGTTATTCCTGCGTCGTCCGCCGGGATTAATGGCGTGGCTGGGCATTTTGCTGGCGTTTACCGGTTTAGTGCTGGTGGC
Organism: Pantoea sp. CTOTU46764; assembly: GCF_031974595.1. Classification (NCBI taxonomy): domain Bacteria; kingdom Pseudomonadati; phylum Pseudomonadota; class Gammaproteobacteria; order Enterobacterales; family Erwiniaceae; genus Pantoea; species Pantoea sp. CTOTU46764. The sequence continues at coordinate 70,283 of NZ_DALYOQ010000012.1, forward strand.
CGGTCCGCAGGATGGCAGTTTGACGCTGAACGCCGGTGAAATCGCTACCTTGCTGAGTACGCTGGCGATCGCGGCAGAGATCATCCTGATCAGCCGCTATGCCGGACAGGTTGATGTGCGCCGCGTCACGCTGATTCAGCTGATGGTGGCATCGGCCTGTGCCTTTGTTCTGATGATCCCGAATGGCGAATCGGTTCCTGCTCTGTCAACGCCGCTTCTGTTGAGCGCGTTGGGTTTGGGCGCAGCCAGTGCCTTAATTCAGGTGACGATGAACTGGGCGCAACGCAGCGTGTCGCCGACGCGTGCCACAGTGATTTACGCCGGTGAACCGGTGTGGGCGGGCGTAGTGGGACGTTTGGCGGGTGAGCGTTTACCTGCGGCGGCGCTGCTGGGCGCGGCATTGATTGTTTGTGGGGTGATCGTCAGCGAACTGCGTCTTCGTCGCAAGAAAGCGGTGCCCGATCAGGCACCGCTGGAACCTTAAGGATGTTGCCGTGCCGTCTGGTTCGCCAGTGCGGCGCCGCGACGTTGTAAAATGGCGTTCAGGATGATGGCACCAAAGGTGGCAGTGCCAATGCCGCCGATGGTGAAGCTGCCAATCTTCAGAGCAAAATCACCCGCGCCGAGCACCAGCGTGGTCGCTACCATGATCAAATTGCCATTCTGATTGAAATCCACGTGGTTCTGCACCCAGATGCGTGCGCCGGCCACCGCAATCAACCCAAACACCACAATCGATGCGCCACCAATCACCGGACCGGGAATGGTGTGAATCAGCGCGCCAAATTTCGGTGAGAAGCCGAGCACCAAAGCGATCGCTGCAGCGGCCACGAAGGCCAGCGTGGAATAGACTTTGGTTACCGCCATCACGCCAATATTTTCCGCGTAAGTGGTGACGCCGCTGCCGCCGATAGATCCCGACAGCATGGTTGCCAAACCATCGCCAACAAAGGCGCGCCCCATCCAGGGATCGAGGTTGCGTCCGGTCATGCCCGCTACGGCTTTGATGTGGCCAAGGTTTTCCGCCACCAGAATGATCGCCACCGGCGCGATCATCACGATGGCCTGCATATCAAAGATCGGAGCGGTGGTGTGCGGTAGGCCAAACCACGGCGCGTTGGCAAGGCCGCTGAAATCCACCGGTTTGCCAAAGCCCATCACGTTGGTCAGCAGCGCGTAGATCGCCCACGCGACAATCAGGCCGACCAGAATCAGCAGGCGCTGGATCATACCGCGCGTGAACACCGCCACCAGACCAATGCACAGCACCGTCATCACCGCCATCCAGCTGTCGAACATCGATCCGGAAACACCGTGCACCGCAATCGGTGCCAGGTTCAGACCAATTGCCATCACCACCGCGCCCGTGACCACCGGCGGCATCAGACGCTCGATCCAACCGGTGCCGACTTTCATCACGATCAGGCCAATCACCGTATAGAGCGCGCCGCAGGCGATCACGCCGCCCAGCGCCAGCGCCAGATTGGGGTTGAGTCCCTGGCCGTTAAAGCCGGTTACCGCGATGATCACGCCGACAAACGCCGCGCTGGATCCGAGATAGCTGGGTACGCGTCCGCCGGTGATCAGGAAGAACAGCAGCGTACCGATGCCCGAAACCAGAATCGCCAGATTGGGGTCCAGTCCCATTAGCAACGGCATCAGCACCGTTGCGCCAAACATTGCCACAGCATGCTGCAGGCCAAGGACGACCGTCTGCGCAAACGGCAGCGTTTCGTCCGGCGCAATCAGCCCATCATCGGTCAAGGCTGACTTTTTCTGCCAGCGGGGGAACCAGGAACTCGCCATCGTCATCTCCAGGGTGTCAGTGAAAGCCGTCCGCACAAGGCGGCGTTAGCGGGCGTCCTGCCGTAAAAGGTGATGATAGCCACGGTCAAACCATGCCAGACCGTGGGTTTCATCATTGCGTACCAGCGCCTGCACTTCGCAAAACAGAATGTCGTGCGTGCCCACGCTGACTACTTGCGCCACTTTGCAATCAAACGACACCAGCGCGCCGTCTAACAGCGGTGAACCGCTGGCCAGCGTGTGCCAGTCAGCGGCGGCAAAGCGGTCTGCCATTGGCGTTTTGCCGCCAAACAGCGTCGAGAGTTCTTCATGCCCAGCGGCAAGTGTGTTGACGCACAGATAACCGTTGTCGCGGAAAATCGGCCACACCGACGCTGAGCGATTAAGACAAACCAACAGCGTCGGCGGCGAATCGGTGACGCTGCACACCGCCGAGGCGGTAAAACCGGCGCGTCCGGCGGGGCCGTCGGTGGTGATGATATTGACCGCTGCGCCTAAGCACGCCATCGCGTTGCGAAATGCATCGCGTTCTACAGCGGGTAAAACCGGCAGTTCATGCACGCTCATTGGCTGCTCCTGTGATTAGCTGGCCGCACGCTGAGCAGGCGCAGCCGTGTCGGCCAGCCAGCGCAGCAGCAGCGCATTAAAGTTGTCGGCATCGGTGACGCTCATCGCATGTCCACCCCAGGCCATCTCAATCAGGCTGCCGTTGGGCAGCGTCTGCGCCAGCTGCGGTGAGCAGCTCCACGGCACCAGCAGATCGTCCTGGCTGCAAATCGCTAATACTGGCTGGGTGATGCGCGCCACCTGTGGCCGGAAATCCGCGCTCTTTAGCGCATGCAAGCGGCGCAGCAGGTTTTCCATGCCCTGGAAATGGGCGACATGGTGTGCATCTTCCGCGTTAATGCGCTCCTGATTGCGCGCCAGCCATTCAGCGGGATAGAGGAACAGCGGCTGTGCACGCACAAAGGCTTCGACGCCGACGTTCATCAGCAGATCCTGACGTACCTGGAAGCAGCGTTGCGTGTGCGCATCCAGCGAAAGCCAGCCGTTGATCACCACCACGCGGCCCACGCGCTGCGGGAAGTCCAGCGCCAGCTGCAGGCCGATTAAGCCGCCCAGCGCATGGCCGATAATGTCGTAACGCTGGATGCCGTGTTGTTCCAATGCCTCCGCCAGTTCTGCTGCCATCATCGCCATGCTGTAGCCGTCCGGCAGCGTATCTGCGCTGCGGCCGGTGCCGCGCTGATCGTAGGTCACCACGCGATAATGCGGCGTCAGCGCCGCCAGCTGCGGCTGCCAGAAACCGGCGACGCCGCCCAAACCAGAGGCGAGCACCAGCGTCGGCGCATCTTCAGCGGTTAACCCCTGAATCTCCAGATGCATCACGCCTCCTGTTTCCCAATATGCGCAACGGTGGCAATTTCAATCAGCGCATCCGGTTTCACTAAGCCGCACTGGATGCAGAAGCGTGCCGGTTTATCGCCGGGGAAATATTCGGCATAGATTTGGTTAATCGCCGCGTAGTTGCTCCAGTCGGTGAGAAAAATCGAGTTGAAGGTCACGTCGTCCATGGTGCCGCCAGCGGTTTCGATCACCTTTTTGATGGTCTCCAGCACGTGACGCGTTTGCGCGGCGGCATCACCGATGTGCACCACATTGTTGTTGGCATCGAACGGCAAGGTGCCGGAGACGTACACAATACCGTCAGCTAAGGTGCCGGGCACGAATGGCGCGATTGGCGTACCGCTGCCGGGCGGAATAATGACACTTTTAGGCATGGCGAAATCCTCTTCTTATTGATGTGCAGGTGAATTGAGGCGTTAACTTTTCAACGTTTCGCAGAACGTGTCGGTATCGCTGACCCAGCCAAAAAACGTTTCAATGTTGAAAATGGCTGCCTGCTGCGCAAACGCCGGACCCGCCTGATAGGTCGCGTCCTCCAGCACCACGCCGAAATACTCCAGGAAGAAGCCGTCACGCAACGTCGATTCCACACAGACGTTGGTAGCAATGCCGGTAAACACCAGATGGCGAATGCCACGGCTGCGCAGCATGCTGTCGAGCGAAGTGTTGAAAAAGCCGCTGTAGCGCGGTTTCGGCAGCACGATATCGCCTTCCTGCGGCACCAGCTCATCGACCAGCGCATAATCCCAGCCGCCTTTCGACAGCAGCGTGCCCTGTAACTCCGGGCGCTTGCGCATGGTTTTCAGCGCGTTGGATTTGTGGAAGTTCGGGGATCCGGCATCACCGGCTTCAACGTATTGGTCGTCCCAACCGTTCTGGAACCAGATGATCTGCATCCCGGCGGCACGCGCTGCGGTGACCGCCTGATGGATTTTGGCAATCACCGGTTTGGTGGCGGAGACATCAAAGCCCGCCAGATCGAGATAGCCGCCTTGCGTGGCGTAGGCGTTTTGCATATCCACCACAATCAGCGCACTTTGCGCGGGCGGCAGCGCGATGGCTTCCGGGCGCGCCGGTAAGGTGACGTTCGGTAACGTTAAGGTATGGGCGCAAACTACGGTACTCATCAGGCAACCTCCTGCTGGGATGCGATTAAATCGTGGCGACACTGCATTAATGGCTGAATACGTTCACCGAAATCTTCGATGCCTTGCAGGAAGTCGTCGAAGGTGAGCAACACGCCTTGCGTGCCATCGACTAAAGCAACCTCATCCAACATTCGTGCCACATTGGCGTAAGAACCCACCAGCGTGCCCATGTTGATGTTGACGGCGGAGGTTGGATCGGCCATCTGGCGCACGTTGGTGTCGCTGCCAGATTTAGTGTCCTGTTGACTTTGCGTGGTGAGCCAGGCGAGCGCTTCTTCATCGGCTCCGGCTTTGTAGTACTCCCATTTGGCGCGTGCGGCCTCGTCGCTTTCGGCGGCAATGATCATAAACAGCACATAAGAACCGACGTCGCGGCCCGCTTTATCGGCAGCCTGCTTCATACGCGCGGCAGTTGGCGCAAAGGCGGTTGGCGTGTTGACGCCTTTGCCAAAGCAGAAGTTGTAATCGGCATGCTGCGCCGAGAACGCCATGCCTGCATCGCTCTGGCCAGCGCAGATCACTTTCATCGGTTTCTGCGGCTGTGGGCTGACGCGGCAATCGTTCATGGTAAAGAACTCGCCTTTGAAGTCGCTTTGGCCGGTGCCCCACAGATCGCGCAGCACGGTGACGTATTCGGTCAGGTATTCGTAACGACTAGAGAAGTAGGCATCGCCCGGCCATAAGCCCATCTGCTCGTACTCGGGTTTCTGCCAGCCGGTAACGAGGTTGACGCCGAAGCGGCCATTGGAGATGGAGTCAACAGTGGACGCCATACGCGCCACAATCGCGGGCGGTAAGGTGAGCGTGGCGGCGGTGGCGTAAATCTCAATGCGTGAGGTCACCGCCGCGAGTCCCGCCATCAGCGTGAAGGATTCGAGGTTGTGATCCCAAAACTCGGTTTTACCGCCAAAGCCGCGCAGCTTGATCATTGAAAGGGCAAAGTCGAAATGATAATGCTCTGCTTTCAGCACGATCTCTTTGTTCAGTTCAAAAGTCGGTTTGTATTGCGGTGCATGGGTGGAGATCAGCCAGCCGTTATTACCAATCGGGATAAAGACGCCAATTTTCATGTGAAACCTCTCTGCATTAGACGGGGACTGCTTCACGCGCTGCGCTGCTTCCTGCACGCATCCTGCGGGCGGCGCTCCATCACAAAATTGCAAAGGCTGTGCCACATTTTCAAAAGACTTAAATAACAATGTGTTAAAAGTAGCGATGTTTGTAAACTGGAGTGATTGGTCCAATTTAGACCGTTTGGTCAAAACGTTTTGCACGTTTTTCATGCGCGACATGGTCAAAAAAGGTGCAGGCAGGCGATTAGGCAGGAAAGAAGGCCTTTGTTATGATGCGTTCACGCAGGACGGAAGAGGTAACAGTGTGAAAAGCGATGAAAAAAAACCGGGACGCCGTTCGCGTGCGGTCGCCGCAAAGCGGGCAGCCATTCTGGAAGCGGCATTAGCCTTCTTCTCGCAATACGGCATTCACGGTACCAGCCTGGATAAAGTGGCGGAGCGCGCCGATGTCTCGAAAACCAATCTGCTGTATTACTATCCATCGAAAGAAGTGCTGTATGTGGCTGTTTTAAAAGAGATTCTTGATGTGTGGCTGGCGCCGTTGCGTGCGCTGCAGCACGATCACGATCCGCTGACGGCCATTCGTCAATACATTCGCCTCAAACTGGAAGTCTCGCGCGATCATCCACAAGCTTCGCGGTTGTTCTGCCTTGAGATGTTGCAAGGCGCGCCGCTGCTCAAAGGTGAACTGGCCGGTGATTTAAAAGCGCTGGTGGATGAGAAGGCAGCGATTATCGAGCAGTGGATCGCCGAAGGGCGGCTGGCGGGCGTGCAGCCACAGCACCTGTTTTTCCTGCTGTGGGCGACCACGCAGCACTATGCGGATTTCGCCTCGCAGGTGGAAGCGATTACCGGTCAGACGTTGAACGATGCGGCGTTCTTTGAACAGACGCTGGAAAATGTGCAGCGCATGATAATTGAAGGGATCCGCGTGCGCTGATCCCGCGTTTTCAAGGAGAGTGCATGGATTCGTTATCACAACTGACGTTAGGCGCGGCGGTCACCGTTGCGGTGATGGGCAAACGCGTTCCACTGTGGCAAGCCGCGCTGGTGGGCGCTGTGGCGGGCACTTTGCCGGATCTCGACGTGTTTATCGATCACGGCGATGCTATCCGTAATATGACGCTGCATCGCACCGAAAGTCATGCGCTGATATTCCTCACCTTATTTGCACCGCTGTTCGGCTGGCTGGTGGCCGGTGCGACACGCAGTCGCGCGCACTGGCGCGGTTGGACGCTGGCGATGTGGCTGGCGCTGATAACGCATCCGCTGCTGGATCTCACCACGGTTTACGGCACGCAGTTGGGCCTGCCGCTCACCGATTTCCCCTATGCCATTGGCAGCATGTACATCATCGATCCGCTGTATACCTTGCCGTTGCTGATTGCGCTGCTGGTTGCACTGTGGCGACGCGATGCGGTGGGGTTGCGCTGGAATCAGGCGGGATTACTGGTGAGTACGCTCTATCTCGGCTGGAGCATGGTGGCACAGAGCATTGCGACGCAGCACATTGAGCAAGCGCTGACGCAGCAATCGGTGCAGCCGGAGCAACTGCTGGTGACGCCGACCGCGTTTAATACGCTGGTGTGGCGCACGGTGATCATGACGCCGGATCGCTATGGCGAAGCCTATTGGTCGCTGCTGTCACCGGAGCGTCCGCTGCAAATCAGCTGGCACGGTCGTCAGCCCGCGCTGTTTGCGCCGTTCAAAGGGCAATGGCATGCCGAGCGTGTGGCGTGGTTTAGTCATGGTTTTTACGCGATGAAGCAGCAGGGCGATCGTACGTTGATCAGCGATTTGCGCATGGGGGAAGAGCCGGATTACACCTTTACTTTTAATCTGGGGTCGCCGCAGTCGCCAGCGCTCGCGCCACAACGTGAACCGTCGATGCGTCCCTCGCTGTCGCAAGCATGGCACAAACTCCGCGAACGACTCTGATTCCGTGGGGCGTTATAAATGGCGACTCTAACTTCGTAGGGTCGCCATTTATGGTGACCTTGTTGCATTCTTTTTAGGATTGCTATCCGTGCGGGCTCTGACACATCTGCTGCGTCACGGGCCGTCCTCGCGCCGCTAGCGCGGTACCTTCGGCTTTCACGTCGTGCCAACGGACCGTTCGCGGATCGGCCGTCCTGGCCGGCCCCGAACTGCCTCACGCATCCATGCGTGAGGCTCCTGGCCCAACGTAAAAGCCTCAGCGCTGCGGATAGCCCTTTTGCCGCAGCAGACGCGCCAGCGCCTCTGGCAAATGTGCCACTGGCCAGCGCACGCGCCTTTGCCTTTAACGTTTTACGCTTTACGACGGCGCAGCAACCAGCCCATGGTCAAGATCACAAACCACAGCGGCGTTATCATCAGCGCCTGACGGGTATCTTCCTGCAGCGTCAGTAGCACCAGCACAAAGGCGAAGAACGCCATGCACGCCCAGCACATAAACTTACCCAGCGGCATTTTGAACGTCGATTCGGCATGACGCTGTGGATGCTGCTTACGGTACGCCAGATAGCTGCACAGGATGATGGTCCAGACGAACATAAACAGAATCGCCGACACCGTAGTAACCATGGTGAACACCGTCATCACATCCGGAATCAGGTAGATCAGCGCCACGCCCGCCAGCAGACACAGGCAGGAGAAGAACAGGCCGGTGGTTGGCACCGCCCGCGCGGAGAGGCGACCAAAGGCTTTATGCGCCACGCCTTGTTCCGCCAGACCGTACAACATGCGGCTAGTGGAGAAGATGCCGCTATTGGCGGAAGAGGCGGCGGAGGTCAGTACCACGAAGTTGACGATGCTGGCAGCAGCAGGCAAGCCAATCAATACAAACATCTCAACGAACGGGCTGCGATTTGGCAGCACCTGATTCCACGGCGTTACCGCCATGATCACCATCAGCGCCAGCACGTAAAACATAATGATACGCAGCGGAATGGCGTTGATCGCGCGTGGCAGAACTTTGTGCGGATCTTTGGTTTCTGCTGCCGCAGTGCCAACCAGCTCAATACCGACAAAGGCGAAAACCGCAATCTGGAAGCCGGCAAAGAAGCCGCTCAGTCCTTTCGGGAACATGCCGCCGTGATCCCAGATATTGCTCAGGGAAGCGGTGCCACCGTTCGGCGACGGATAATGCATGCTCACCAGCACAATGCCGGTAATAATCAGTGCCACAATGGCGACGATTTTGATAATCGCGAACCAGAATTCCATCTCACCAAACAGCTTCACCGTGGCGATGTTCAACGCCAGGAAGACAAAGACGCACAGTAGGGCGCTCATCCAGATGGAGAAGTCCGGGAACCACAACTGAAAATAGGCGCTGATGGCGACTACGTCGGCAATGCCGGTCACCACCCAACAGAACCAGTATGTCCAGCCGGTAAAATAGCCCGCCCACGGACCAAGTAAATCAGCGGCGAAATCGCTGAAGGATTTGTATTCGAGGTTGGATAACAGCAGTTCGCCCATGGCGCGCATGACGAAGAACAGCATAAAACCAATGATCATATAGACGAAAATGATCGACGGCCCGGCGAGGCTGATGGTTTTACCCGAGCCCATAAACAGCCCGGTGCCGATGGCGCCACCGATAGCAATCAGCTGAATGTGGCGATTATGCAGGCTACGCTGGAGCTTATCCGGCTGTTCGGCCTCAACGAGCGCCTCTTTTGATTGATCAACCATAAATTATTCTTTCCTGTCGGGATGTTGTGTCAGCTCTAATGGCTGTTTTGCCCGTCATACTTCGAGCCGCAGATGCGTTGGCTACGCGTGTTCACCCCAGTCACTTACTAAAGTAAGCTCCTGATGATTCACACACTTGCCGCCTTCCTGCGGCTCGAATTATTTAGGGCAATCGTTATGAGCCGTTGTATAGGCAAGTGGCATAAGATAGTGGAAAGCTAAGCAGTTTCGGTAATGGTTTTTCCCCCTTTGTGACCTTTTACGCGCTTTGCTGTGTCAGTAATTATTTACAGAGTTTAAAGCGCAGTCATTTTGCGTAAATCTTCAACAATTAAGCGATTTACGTCACTTTCCATCCGCATGACTTCTACACTTGTTAGTTCATTTCATCAGGAAAAGTGAGGCATTGTGCGCGCTCTGTTCGCCGTCGCGTTGCTGGCTGTTTGCGGCTGGCTCAGTTTGCCGTGGTTAAAAAGCCATCTGCCGCCTCAGTGGAATCCCTTCACGCCACTCAACGTTACCGATCCGCCCGGTTGGATGACGCGCTACAAGCTGAAAAAGCTAAGTGGCGATCCGGCCGCCTGCATGGCGGTGATGCGGCAAGCCAGCGCACAGCAGCTGGTGCAGTTTCGCGCCGTGCCGCCGATGCAGGGTGATTGTCCAATCGAACAGCCGTTACGCATCAGCGGCTACGGCGATGTTTCTCTTAGCAGCAGTTTTCTCGCCAGCTGTCCAATGGCGGTGACCAGCACCATGTTCGTGATTAACAGCGATAGCGCGTTACGCCAGGCCGGTTTTGACAGCCCGCTGAAACGCATTGCTCATGTTGGCAGCTACGCTTGTCGCAATATCTATCATCGCCAGGAAGGGCGTTTGAGTGAGCACGCCAGCGCTGATGCCTGGGATATCACTGGATTTCAGCTGGCGAACGGGCGTTGGTTACAGGTAGGGAAAAACTGGCAACAGCCGGAGGATGCGGCGGCAGGACTGCATGCGCTGTGGCGTAACGGCTGCGCCACGTTCGGTAATGCGCTGGGCCCTGATTACAACGCTGCGCATGCCAGCCATTTTCATCTCGGCATGCGCGGTACAGGTTACTGTCGTTAGCTAGACCGCCGGATTAAGCCCACGCTTTATCAGGAAATGATTAGCCGGCCAGGAGAAAATAAAGCCAATCATTATTGCCAGCTGCAGCATAAACCAGAATGCCACCAGCAGCGGATTGACTTGCTCGTGCAGCACAAACTTTAGGGCCAGCGCCATAAAGATAAAAATACCTAATTGATAAATCAGCAGGGGGAAAATCTCGGTTTTCAACGCCAATAATAATGCGCCGCCAAATGAATGTTTTTCACGTTGACGAATCGCCAGGAATTGAAATAGTAATCCGATGAACAATGAAACGATAATGCAAATAAGCGCCTGTATCCCCATCGTTGGATTAAAGGCAAATTGTTTTAGTAATGTGACTATCGGGATTGTCATTATATCGCCGAATATACAGGCAGCTGCGGATAATGAAGTAGAAATAAATATGGTTTGCCAACTGGCATTACTGCGTATTTCTTGAGGAACCAGCAGCGCAAGTTTTTGCTGTTGTGATGGCTTACGGCCTAAGTACCACCAGGCTATCCAGCCAATAAAAGGCATATACAAGCCAGTAACAGGCCAAATGATATTCATCACCGCGACAGGATGCGGATGGCGTAACAGGTCTTTTAGAATCATCAGGGCAGTACAGTCGCCCAGAACAAGGAAAGGTAATGCCAACTGGTTCAACATAGTCGGTTCCGCTAAGTTTCCCACCTACCTACGACAATGCGCCTGAGTCGTTCGGCAGCACTGATCCCATTGCCTCTTTGCCTTCATTTCTCATGCAGCGAGTATTAAGCGTAGCCGTGAATCAGCATGAGAGAAATCACATTATTACCAAAAGCATTATCTTAACCGCAGAAACAAATGGGATTAAGATCGAGTCAAAACTAATTCAACGCAGAAATGCCGTTGATAGCAAAAGAATGTGCTTTTTCACACGTTAATTTTAGTTATTGACGATGCTAAAAATTTATCAATCTAACGTCCATTTTCAATCAAACGGGTGATTGAAACTACTTCAGAAAAATCCTATTCTAATCTGCTGAGGAATGAAAGTTGTGAACCTGTTAACAAATAGCGAGAACTTACACATTTCCCTTACGTTAACGCATTGACATTAGGAGAGTTATGCTCATTGCTGACAAATATGCTCTCTTTTCAATCAATATTTTTTGTCTGGCTAATTTATTTTTTTTGCGTTAACAAGAATCAATTTCAGAATGTAAAAGCGTGAAACATCGCTAAGGCAATAATGACGACCGATAATTATTTCGCCTGGCGAGGCGAAATGGAAAATGAATTTCTGTCGCTAACACAAGTAGCGCATTTGAAATCGCTATTGCAGCAGCAGATTGAAAAGCTGGGTTTTGATTACTTCGCTTTTTTGGTTCAGCATCCGGTGCCTTTTACCCGGCCGCGCCTGTTTTTGTTTAGTACGTACCCGGAAAGCTGGGTAAAACGCTACGAAAATGAGAACTATTATACGGTCGATCCGGTGCTGCTACTCTGTCAGCGGCCGGGACGCGGTGTGGAATGGACGCGCGATTTATTTACTGGTGCGGGTAATTTATGGGCGGAAGCTAACGCCGCAGGATTAATGAGCGGCTTTTCCTGCTCAGCAATGGCACCCAATCGTACCATTGGTATATTATCTATTGCATCGACGCTTCACAGTAAGACCCAACACTTACGTGTACAGCTAGAGGTGAAACTGCATCTTCTGGCGGAACTGAGTTTGCGCGTGCTGAAGCGTCTGAATGATGATTCTATGGTCGTTTTATCTAACGATTTTAGTCAGCGCGAATTAGAAATTCTGAAATGGACGGCGGAAGGAAAAACGTCTGCGGAAATTTCACTTATTTTAGCCATATCTGAACATACGGTGAATTTTCACCAAAAGAATATGCAAAAGCGTTTTAATGTTTCCAATAAAACGCAGATTGCCTGTTATGCCGCAGCGGTTGGCCTGATATAGCGAAAACGCAACTACTAATTTTAGTAGTTCCTTCTCCAGTGTCAGTTGTCTACCCTGCGCGCAATGTTGCCAGGCTGGCTCAAAGAAATCATTGCATACATGGGGATGTCAGAGGCGCATGATGAAAGTAATTCAAACACAGCTTAAGGATATGCCGTCCTCACTGTTGGCAGAACTGGGAACGTATCGCTACAGCGTGTTTGCGCGCGGCGAAGGGTGGTCTATTCCACCACGATTAAGTACGCCAGGACAAGAGTACGACCGGTTTGATCGTTCAGATGTTACCTGGCTGATTGCCTGGAACGCACGTCAGGGTATTTGCGGTTGCGCACGTCTGTTGCCATGGCATGAACCTGAAGTGCCTGAGGGTTTTGTTCTGCCTTTCGATCAGGAAAAGGTTTGGGAAATGTCGCGCTTCTCGGCGCGCCTTGAAGTCGATGCAGAGCTGCCGCTGAGTATTTTGTGGCACTCGGTGCAATTAGCAGAACTGAGCGGCATGGAATTTTTGATCAGTTCGGCGACGCCGATGCTTGAGAAGATGTTTGAACAGCATCAGGTGGTCTACGAGCCGCTTTCACCGGGCTTAATCCAATCTGAAGACAATCTGTTTGCTATTCGCATTCCGGTTGATCAACCTGCGCTGGCGGAGAAGTATCGTGGAACGCGACGCTTTAGCCCGGAAGAGGTGCTGCCGTCGCTGGGTGTTTCAGTGAACTGGCAATCGCACAGCTAAATACCCCGCGCATCGCGCGCGGGGCATATCGCTTACTGACGGTAAGCGGTTTTGATTTGACGAATCGTATTATTAAACACTTCCGCCTGCGGCTTATCGCCTAACGAAGCTTGCACATAACGCTCCATGTTGATGATCACCTTACCGGCATCGGCCTGTCCCATTCCTTTCAGAATCAGCGTCACCATCATTTTCAGACAGGCGACTTCGTCTGCCAGCGCCTGTGTGTCTCGTGAAGTTGCGAAATCTTCATCACTCATAATTGACTCCTTGGTGGTATTACTCGATGTAGACACATTCTTCCTGTGCGTAAAAAGAGAGTATATCATAGGGTTGTCACACGAATTTTAATGTAGGCGAAGCGGTAAAAGCCAAACCGCTATTTAATTGCCCATTGCGCTATTCGTCAGCAATCATAATTAGCGTTGAGCTGATATTTATCCGACAAACTGAGCGTGGCAATAAAATCGAGCTATAAATTATAACTTAATGATATTAGGTGTAATTTTACTTATCCATTTTTGCATGCTTTCGCCCGGTGCTATAAAAGCAAGATCAAAAGAATGTTATTGATTTGCATCATTTCATTTGAGATTTATCTGTGGCGATAGATGTTTTTTCCACCTGAAAACCGGTAAGATAGCCGCTCTGAAATATATTTCCCTTTCTTAACCTGCGGAGTACGTCCCGTTGATCAGCCTGCTTCTTGTTGATGACCATGAACTGGTCCGCGCCGGTATTCGCCGCATTCTGGAAGATATGAAAGGACTCGTCATTGCCGGTGAAGCGGCCTGCGGTGAAGACGCCGTAAAATGGTGCCGCAGTAATCCGGTTGACGTAGTGCTGATGGACATGAACATGCCGGGTATTGGCGGCCTGGAAGCGACACGCAAAATTGTGCGCTTTAACCCGGATATCCGCATCATCATGCTCACCATTCATACCGAAAATCCACTGCCGGCGAAGGTGATGCAGGCGGGCGCAGCGGGTTATCTCAGTAAAGGCGCCGCGCCGCAGGAAGTGGTGAGTGCAATTCGCTCGGTGCATTCAGGGCAACGCTATATCGCTTCGGATATTGCCCAGCAAATGGCACTTAGCCAGATCGAACCGCAAAAAGCCGAATCACCCTTCAGCTGTTTGTCGGAAAGGGAATTGCAGATTATGCTGATGATCACACGCGGGCAGAAAGTGACGGAAATCTCCGAACAGCTGAGCCTCAGCCCGAAAACCGTTAACAGTTACCGCTATCGCATGTTCAGTAAGCTGAATATCAGTGGCGACGTCGAGTTAACGCATTTGGCCATTCGACATGGCTTGTTCAATGCGGAGCCATTAATCAGTAGTGAGTAACGTCTTCAATTCCAAAGCCTTTCTCAGCACCGTGACCAGCCAACCCGGCGTCTACCGTATGTACGATGCGACCGGCACGGTGATCTATGTTGGTAAAGCCAAAGACCTTAAAAAGCGCCTGACCAGCTACTTCCGTACGCAGGTGGGCAGTCGCAAAACTGAAGTGCTGGTCAGCAACATCCAGAACATCGACGTCACCGTGACGCACACCGAAACGGAAGCGCTGCTGCTGGAGCATAACTACATCAAGCTCTACCAGCCGCGCTATAACGTGCTGCTGCGCGATGACAAATCCTATCCTTACATTTTCCTCAGTGGCGATAGCCATCCGCGTCTGGCGATGCACCGTGGCGCGAAGCACGCCAAAGGCGAATACTTTGGCCCGTTTCCGAACGGCTATGCGGTGCGTGAAACCCTCGCGCTGCTGCAGAAGGTATTCCCGATTCGCCAGTGTGAAAATAGCGTGTATCGCAACCGTTCTCGTCCGTGTTTGCAGTATCAAATTGGTCGCTGCCTTGGACCCTGCGTTTCGGGTTTGGTTAGCGAAGAGGAGTATGCGCAGCAAACCGATTACGTGCGTCTGTTCCTCGCGGGCAAAGATGATCAGGTGATCAATCAGCTGGTCAAGCGCATGGAAAAGGCCAGTGAGGAACTGCGTTTTGAAGAAGCAGGGATCTTACGCGATCAGATTCAGGCGGTAAGGCGCGTTACCGAGCGGCAGTTCGTCTCCAATCAGGGTGAAGACCTGGATGTGATGGGCGTGGCCTTTGATGCCGGCATGGCTTGTTTGCACGTGCTGTTTATTCGTCAGGGCAAAGTGCTCGGCAGCCGCAGCTACTTCCCGAAAGTGCCCGCCGATACCGAACTGACTGAAGTGGTGCAAACCTTTGTCGGCCAGTTCTATCTGCAAGGCAGTGAAGCGCGCACTTTACCGGCGGAAATCCTGCTGGACTTTAATCTGCCAGAACGTGAGCTGCTGGCCGAATCGCTTAGCGTGCTGGCGGGGCGCAAGGTGAATATTCAAAGTAAGCCGCGTGGCGACCGCGCGCGCTACCTGAAGCTGGCGCGCACCAATGCGGCAACTGCGCTGATCACCAAGCTGTCGCAGCACTCGACCATTCAACAGCGTCTGGCAGCGCTGGCGACGTTCCTCGAGCTCGACACCATTCATCGCATGGAGTGCTTCGACATCAGCCACACCATGGGCGAGCAGACCATTGCATCGTGCGTGGTGTTCAACCGTGATGGCCCGCTGCGTTCCGATTATCGTCGCTACAACATTGAAGGTATCACGCCGGGCGATGATTACGCGGCGATGAATCAGGTGCTGCGCCGTCGTTATGGCAAAGCGCTGGAAGAGGACAAAATCCCCGACGTGATTATTATCGACGGCGGTAAAGGCCAGTTAGCGCAGGCGAAACAGGTGTTCGCCGAGCTGAATGTGCCGTGGGATAAAGATCGTCCGATTTTACTCGGCGTGGCGAAGGG
>NZ_DALYOQ010000012.1:86048-87311 GCF_031974595.1 Pantoea sp. CTOTU46764
ATCGTAAAGCCGGGCTGGAAACGCTGTTCTTTGAAGCGGAAGGCGAGGGCGTTTCTTTGCCGCCGGACTCGCCTGCACTGCATGTGATCCAGCATATTCGTGATGACTCTCACAATCATGCGATTTCAGGTCACCGGAAAAAACGCGCCAAAGTGAAGAACACCAGCGCACTGGAAAGCATTGAAGGCGTGGGACCCAAACGGCGCCAACAGCTGCTCAAGTATATGGGCGGCCTGCAACCGTTGATGAACGCCAGCGTCGATGAGATCGCCAAAGTGCCGGGAATTTCTACCGCGCTGGCGGAAAAAATCTACTACTCACTGAAACACTAACGTTGAAAGAGGGGGGGCAATGTAGGAACATACATGAAACCCTACTCACACCAGACAGTTACTGGCATATGCAATTTAACATTCCGACGTGTCTTACCCTGTTTCGAGTCGTACTTATTCCCTTCTTTGTCCTGGCGTTTTATCTGCCATTTCAATGGGCTCCTTTTGCTACTGCACTGATCTTTGTGATTGCTGCGGTCACTGACTGGTTTGATGGTTATTTAGCGCGTCGCTGGAAGCAGACCACGCGTTTTGGCGCGTTCCTCGATCCGGTGGCGGATAAAGTGCTGGTGGCGATTGCGCTGGTGCTGGTGGCTGAGCATTTCCACGCGTGGTGGATTACGCTGCCTGCGGCAACCATGATCGCCCGCGAAATCATTATTTCTGCACTGCGTGAATGGATGGCGGAGATTGGCAAACGCAGCAGCGTGGCGGTGTCGTGGATCGGCAAGGTGAAAACCACCGCGCAGATGTTCTCGCTGTTCGCTTTGTTGTGGCGTCCTGAAGCCACGGTGGTAGGCGTGGGTGTGGTTGCGCTGTACATCGCCGCAGTGCTGACTTTCTGGTCAATGTTCCAGTATTTGAGCGCCGCGCGCGGCGATTTGCTCGATAGCTGATCGATGCGATTTAAAAAGCAGCAAACGGACGCAGTGTGTGGATAATTATATTGACTCACTGCGTCAGATAAGTAGAATGCATCGCATCGAACAGCAGCGAGCCTGCAAGAAGCTGAGTGAAATCAGTAAGTTCGATGAAGAAATACAGAATCGAGTATTTCAGTTTGTAGCAAGGCAGCAACTGAACGAATCACAGAGAGCTTACTTCTGTAAGTGACCTGTGTGAGTGAAGGAAGCTAACGCAGCAACAAATTGAAAGACGAAGATTATGCGGGAATAGCTCAGTTGGTAGAGCACGACCTTGCCAAGGTCGG